>JACQCY010000017.1 GCA_016201355.1 Candidatus Yonathbacteria bacterium
ATTTGTGCCAATGACTTAACGCTTTTGCTCTTTTGATTGTTTCTTCGTTCATATTCCTTGTTTTTAGAATATGAGTATACATCGAGATGAATCCTTTGGTATTTCTAAATTTGTTGAAAATTCTCATTTTTTGGCATTGTTAGGCCGTAGAGAATTCTCATATGTCTGTTAACTTATTCACCTATTATTAGAACAAAAAAGCGAGGTGTTCCTCGCTTTTTTTACTCTGCTGATACTTCTGGCGCCTCCTCTTCTTGTACGGGGACAGTAGACCCTGTCTTTGTGTGGCGCATTTTGCGCTTTACTTCGCGCGCGACATTGCCACGAACAAAATGAAGTTTCGAACGACCAACTTTTGACTGGCGCACAATTTCAATCTTGTCGATTGATGGAGAATAGAGAGGAAAGATTTTTTCCATACCAACACCACTTGCAACCTTGCGGACAGTGAACATAGCGCCATTTCCTTTCCCCCTTTTTACCGAAAGAATAAGCCCCTCAAATACCTGATTACGGGTCTTTCCTTTTTCCTGAATTTTTAGATGAACCTTGACCGTTGCACCTGCGCGAAGAGGCAAGTCCTTGCGCTCCGCCTTGGCAATAGGGCTCATTTGTATTGTTGTTTCGTTTTTCATAACAAATATGAGTCACTCTATCACAAGATATTGAGCTTCGCAAGCGCTGAGGAAAAATCATCAGGGAGAGGCGCTTCGACTTTTCTTTCCACCCCGTCAATTCCCCGAAACACAATGGACGAAGAATGAAGAGCGGTGCGTTTAAAACCAAGAATACAAGGCATTTTTGGCGCATACAAAGCGTCGCAAACGAGCGGATGTCCCACGGCTTTGAAATGCACGCGTATCTGGTGCGTGCGTCCGGTGTGGGGGAAAATATCTATGTACGAAACCTTGATAACTTCCGGCTTGTTTTTCTTTTTCCCCTCGACGGTGACCTCTCCCTGCTGAAGAATATTGTATTCAGTTATCGCTTCCCTCTTTTCTCCGCGCGCGCCGTACTCGGCAGACCATCTGCGAAAGTCACTTGCCGATCGCGCGATTGGTTTATCAATCGTGCCGTGCGTTTCTTTGAAAAATCCGTAAACGATCGCTTTATATTTTTTTTTGATTCCGCGAGATTGAAATTGCATTTTAAGATTGAGAAAAGATTCTTGTATCTTCGCAACGAGTATCACTCCTGAAGTATCTCTGTCAAGGCGATGGACAATACCATACTTTTTTATTTCACTCCCATCCGACAGGATAATTGGCTCGCCGACATTTCGCTCTTTAATATCCGGATACTGTTCACTAATCCAGTCAACAAGTGTTTCCTCTTTTGTCCGACCGTCAGAATGCACCACCAGTCCTGCCGGCTTATTGAGCGCAAGGACTTCATCATCCTCATAAAGAATAGGGATAATCATAATTATTTGAATTTATTCACCATACCTTCGCTCTCGTAAATTAAATTCCGCAAGGATAGTTTCAAATTCCTTTTGTGAAAAGTCCGGCCACAAAGTATCCGAAAAGAAAAGTTCACTATAAATAGACTGCCATGAAAGAAAACCCGAGAGACGCTTTTCTCCCCCGGTACGAATAATAATATCCGGATCAGGTATTCCTTTTGTCCATAGCTTTTTTGAAAAATCTTCCTCACTCACCATTCCGGAATTCTCAAAAATGAGCGCATTCGTAGCAGAGAGAATCTCTGCTCGACCGCCGTACGAAACAGCAATGTGGAGCGTGATTTCATAATCTTTTCCCGTTACTTCTTCAACACGAATCATTCCCTCTTGAATATCTTTTGAGAAATGATTTCGTTCGCCGACAAACCTCACTCGCACGCGTTCCTCGACCATTTTTTGCGCTTCGTGGTCAAGAATAAAACGAAAAAGCTTCATCAAATAACCCACTTCTTTTTTAGAACGATTCCAGTTTTCAGTAGAAAAAGCATATACCACGAGATGAGGGACTTTTGCATTTCGCGCCCACGACACCACCTCCGTAAGCTTGTCATACCCCTTGCGATGTCCTTCGTATATTGGTAAATTCCACAACTCAGCGAAACGACGATTACCGTCCATAATAATACCGATGCAGTCGATTGATTGATTTGTATTATTTCTGATCATTATTAGTAGAGGATATCAAAATTATTAAATTCGCCCAAGGCATCCGCCCACTTCTCTTCAACTCGATCAACGCGCGCGAAAAACGGTCCGCGATTGAGAAGGAAGGATAATTTCTGAAGTTTCTTTTCTTCTCCTTCTGCACGCACTGACACCGAACCATCAGGATTATTTTTCACGGTACCCACAATCCCCCGTGCGTGCGCATTGCGACACACAAAATCCCGAAACATCACCAATTGAACTCTTCCAAATATTTCACACTCAAGACGCTGGCGCATAATGCAAGATTATACCATCTCCAAACAAAAAAGGGCTACTTCGGTACCCCTTTTTTGTCTTCTTTTCCTTTTAGTATTCTTCTACGCTCTTCCCTTCTTTTTACTACTTGAAGAAGCGAGTCGTCTTGAGGAGGAATTTCCTCTACCAAAAGATGCTTGTCATACTCGCCTAAGCGAGAAGGAGAAGCGAAACCACCACTTTTCTTATCGCTTTTTTCCATAAACACCCTCTTTCTTTATTTTTTGTTCATCCTGTTACTGTTCTATAAATAATCTTATCATACCTTTATAACAAGAGAAGTGTGTAACTCATTCAACAATTTGAATTTATTAAGGAAATAGAGTAATATTGGATTGTCCTTGAAGAAAGATAAGGGCGATTAGCTCAGTTGGTAGAGCAATCCGTTTACACCGGAAAGGTCGGGGGTTCAAGTCCCTCATCGCCCACCATAAAATAAAAAACCGCCAGAGGCGGTTAAGATTTTATGGTGGGCGATGAGGGACTTGAAGACCGCAGGCATATTTTTCTAGTAAGAAAAATGCCGAGGGGCGGACTGCGAGTTTCTTCCGCGACGGCGGAAGAAAACTTGTAGTCAAGTCCCTCATCACCAAGAACAAATCTTCTGTCTCCTTGATTTTTCTTAGTATTTTCTATAGTATAACCTCAGAAATCAATCAGGTAGCCTGATTGAAATAGTACATAAACATATAAAAGAGGAGGGGGAAATGGAACGAAACTAACGATATGCCGATTCTCATTCCGGGCATCGGCGCGCAAGACGGCGATATGGAGAAGACCGTCACGGCAGGCAAAAACAGTCGCGGACAGGGCATGATCATCAACTCTTCCCGTGGTATTATCTTCGCATCAAAAGGCGAGGATTTTGCGGAAGCGGCCCGCCGCGAGACAGAAAAACTTGCAGAGCAAATTCACATCGCAAGGTTGAGGGACACTTGTAATCTCGCTGGGGGACAAGCGATTCCACTATAATAGGAGGTGAGATAGTGAAGCCAATCATTCCGCTACCAGGAGAAGATCTCATGGAAATGGGGAGGCGCTGCAACGCAGTTTATGTCTGTCCAAAAGTCGGCTCTGAGCGCAGGGGACCTCTGGTCGCTTACGCGGGAAAAGACGACAAAGGACGGAATCTCGTCGGGGACATTTACTTCAACTTCCGACGGATCGAAGTCCACCTCAAAGTTGTCGAGGCATTTGCCGAGGCAGCCTGCACCAAGCTCCGTGAGCAAGGATTGCTCGATATGTTTGACACTGTCTGCGGAATTCCGCAAGGCGGCCGAACATTCGGGCAGATGCTCGCGCTCGTCGCCTGCAAGAGGTTTGCATATGCGGACAAAAAGCCGAAACCGACAGAAATGGGCAAGAAGCAGGAATATACATGGGACATCTCGCAGTTTGATTTCGAGCAAGGTGAACGCGTCGCTATCGCGGAAGATGTTTACAACAACTTCCAGAATACCGACAGCACTCTGTCCGAGATCGCCGTCACTGGAGCGAACATCGTGCTCCTCGTCGGAGCGCTTAATCGCTCTCCGATTTATGACACAACCTACAGGGGTCTACCTGTCATCGCTTCCATTCGTGAAGCGTATCCCGAATACGAACAGGACGATCTCGCGGTCACCGCAGACATCGCAGCCGGCAATCTCGAACTCGAAGTTAAGAAGAACTGGGATCGTCTCATGCAAGTGCAAGTATGAATCCGCAACGGATTCTCTGGGTTCGCTATCGCAAGATAGCGAACCCTTTTTATTTTTATTTACAATTTCAACAATTACCAAGCATAAGTTCACATACATATGAGAATTCTCTACGGCCTAACAATGCCAAAAAATGAGAATTTTCAACAAATTTAGAAATACCAAAGGATTCATCTCGATGTATACTCATATTCTAAAAACAAAGAA
>JACQCY010000018.1 GCA_016201355.1 Candidatus Yonathbacteria bacterium
GTATCACCTATGGGGAAAATCTAAAAGAAGCAAGGAAATCCGCCATTGATGCAATCCGCGGATATATAGCGTCTGTTAAAAAACACCGAGGACAAGTCCTTCACGACGCAGAAAGTTTCATAAGCTCTGTTCGGTTTTCCCCAACCGCAACAAGACAACATGCCTAAACTTCCCGCACTTACCTCAAAAAAACTTTTAAAAATGCTCGCCGTAGCAGGATTTGAAGTTGACCACATCACGGGCAGTCACTATATCTTGCATCGGATAAAGGACGATGCGCGCGTAACTGTTCCCTTTCACCGTAAAGATATTCCAAAAGGAACACTACATACGATAATGAAATCTGCGGGACTTCTTTAATAATCCTTATCTGTGTATTCAATATCCTACCAATATGCCTCCTCGTAAACTCTCACAAAAAACGCTTCTCATCCTCGTCTATGTGGCGAGTTTCTTCTATTCGTTCCACTACGCGCTCCCCTTGTATATTGAATCGTCGTTCATCTCCCAATTCCTTTCTGCTGAAAAGATGGTGGGTATTGTCTTTGCGGTCGCCGCGATATTTACCATCATTCTCACTTTTTTATTCCCAAGATTCCTCAGACGATTCGGAAACTACAAAATAACCCTTGCAGTGATGGGGCTTGAATCCGTGACTCTTCTTTTCCTTGCAATAATGGGAAGTCCCTTCATCGTTATCCCGCTCTTTATCCTCCACCAAATCCTTGTCAGTGTGATATTTTTGAGTCTCGACGGTTTTATTGAATCATTCTCAGAAAATAATAAGACGGGAGGGATTCGCGGAATATTTATGACGGTCCTTAATATTGCAATCGCTTCCGCGCCTCTCGTTGCGGGGCTTATGCTTACCAATCACGATTTTTGGAAAGTGTATCTTGCCGCCGCCGTCTTTATGCTCTTTGGAATTTTTGTCATCGCGCAAAATTTTAGAGACTATGCAGATCCGAAATATCTTGTGCCAAAATTCAAAGATACCATCGGTATTGTCACAAAAAGTCATAACCTCCACGCCATCATCATAACGCATTTCCTCCTTTCATTCTTTTTCACATGGATGGTCATCTACACTCCGCTCTATCTCAACAAACATATAGGGGTAGCGATGAATGATATTTTGGGAATCATTATCCCTGTGGCGCTCCTTCCTTTCATATTCTTTGAAGTCATCCTCGGGAAAATAGCGGACGAAAAACTCGGAGAAAAAGAAATCTTAATTGCAGGGTTCATCCTTATGGCGCTTTCAACCGCAGCGCTTTCGTGGGTTACCACCTCGAGCATCACTGTATGGGCAGGAATCCTCTTCCTTACGCGCACAGGAGCAAGCGCAGTAGAAGTCACCACTGAAAGTTATTTTTATAAACAAGTCACCCCGGGCGACATACACCTCGTTACCTTTATGCGTATGGTGAGAGCAAGCGCCTATGTCGTCGGACCTTTTTTGGGGTCTCTCGTGCTCTCGTTCATAGACTATCGTTATCTATTCCTCACCCTCGGCATCATTATGCTTATCGGCATACCGTACGGTCTTCATTTCAAAGACACTAAATAGCTTGCATTGCAATAAAAAAGTCGGGCCTTAGGAATTCAAAAAGGTCCGACCTTTTTATTTTTACTTACTGATTTACTGCCCCACAGAAACTTCACAAGTCTTGCAGTCACCCTTGTGAGATATAGCCAAATAGATTGCCGAGAGCGCAACGAGAACATAGACTGCTCGTGTTGCCGTACTCGAAATACCAAGGATCATCTCTACCACATTATAATTGAATGCGGTAAGCCCCCAGTTTAAACCGCCAATAACAAGGAGAATAAGAGCGATAATATGTAATATCTTCATTGTGTTTTAGAACTTATTACTATTTCAATCGACCTTTACCATATATTATACCTCGCAGAAATCCATTCTGGAATATGAGATGTGTATAAATAGAACCCATCTCAGATTAAACCGTTTAAAATAGGGGGTTATGCGAATAGGGTTTTTGAAAACCTTGTTTTTAAAAACCCTATTCGACCGTATTTAATTTGAAATAAGTTCTAATTATGCTCTTTTTCTTTCGCTTCAAGAGGATGGTCTCGTCCTTTTTTAAAAGAATCAGTATCGCTCTCAATATTGCGAGGTGCGGTATCTATGGTCGTAGGAGCAAAACTATTGTCTGAATTGGTATTCATAACAGGAATTGCCGAGGAAGAGGAGGTTTCTTTCTTCCCGTCACTATCTCCGCTTCTTTCTCTCTTTAAAGATTCTGTCTTTTTATTTTTCTCCCCTTGCGTATCGCTGAAATCAAGGTTGGTCATCTGTTTCTCCTCTCTCTTTGATGATCGCTTGTGATCAATTTCTTTATTCTTTTTCTCAGAATACTCGCGAACTTCGTGCAAAGTCTTGAGGACCTCTTTGAGGGAAGAAAAATCTTCTTTGTTTATTGTCCCCTCCGTAGAAGTGGCATCTACCACCCCGATCGTAGTTGTCGCAAAGGGAGCATTTTGAAGCGCCCCACCACGAGCAACTGAATCTGCATCAATGGTAGCGAGGATTGCCTCATGGGCGCGGAGAATTTTCGTGAGCTTATCGGTGGTGAGGAGAGCATCTTCATCGTCATCTTCATTCTCAAAATTTGAGATTCGTTCTTTTACGCGCGCAGTGTATTTCTCTAAGTTGCTCTGCGCAATATATTTTGCATCGGACGATGCCGTTCCCCGCGTGGCGAGTTTTTCTATTTCATCAAGGCGACGCTCCACAAGGTGGAGTTCCCACTCTGCTTTTGCTTGAGGCGTTACCGCAACAACTCCGCGCACTTTTTCATTTATGTGAACCTTTACGGGGAAAAGAATATCACCCGGTATTGTGCTTTCTGCGGCAAACGACGCAGAGCCTCCCATTAAAAGCCCTAATATTATTAATAATGGCATAATTGACTTATTTCTGAATTTACTGATAAGAGAAAATGGTGATGGAATACGGTCGTACCTTTTCATCAAAGGGTGACGCGGGTGGATAGGATTTCTTACAGGGTTTGCTTTCATATACTGAAAAAGCTCCTCACGCATTCCAGATTTCTCTTCTGCGGAGAGGCGTACTCCTCGCGCAATCTTTTTGATTTGTTTAAGTGTTATGTTCATATGGTGCTCTCGTAAGCGTTTTTAATTTCTCAATTGCCCGATGAATCCTCACCGATACAAGGTTTTCACTTTCTCCCACAATATCTGCTATCTCTTTAACGGAAAGCCCGTCAATGTGTCTCCAGACAAGCACTTCGCGATACGGCGCAGGGAGAGTCTCTACCATCTCAAGCGCGCGCGCATAATCATCTTTATTTTCAATATCTTCTTTTGTAGAATATCCTCTATCAAAATCTGTTTCTTCTTGCATTTGATCAAGAGAAACCGTATCTTTTTTCCGATATTCATCAATAATCAAATTATTGACTATTCTATAAATCAATGCACGCGCATTTTCAATTTCCTTCCCCGAAGAAATATATTCCCAGAGACGGACAAAGGTTTCTTGTGTCACATCTTTTGCTTTCTCTCTATCAGACAAGCGAAAAAAACAATGACGAAAGACCGCATCCGCGAATTGGTTATGCCATCCCAGAAATTGATCTTCCACCCCCTGATTTTTCATACTTACTTTATTGAAGACGCTCGAAAGAGACCTTTCTTACTATGAGTATATCATTTTTTAAAAGAGAAAGTATCACTTGAAAATACCACTTGGTGTACTTTGGTACTCCGACCACCAAGCAGGATATTTCGGACATACGATGTCCGAAATATCCTTATCTCACCCCACAACTCCCTCCTCCTCCTTTTACAGAGGTGACCTGTGAAGCGATGGCGTGGTAGCCGGAACCGCTTGAATACTCTGCGTTTAAAAGTTCTTTTGGGTCGAAAGTACTGTATGATAATCCTTTTGATTCGAGAAATTTCGCAATCGTAATATAAGTATCAGGAAACCAGTATGCATTTACCGCGAGCGCAGAGCGGTACATCTCTCCTTCTGAAACACCTTGACTAGCCATTATTTCGAGGAGCCCAAGCATTGCCATACCGTGATTGCAATCAGGGAAATATGTCGAATTCCCACAGCAAGGACGAAAAATATTCTTGCTTACCCGCTCAACAAGGGATTGTTGTTCAGCAGTCAAAGTAACAAATTCATATTTACTATAATGTTCCATTGCATTCCCTCGCGCGAGCGTCCATCCTCCCGTTGAAGCAAAGTTCCCCGCACCATTGTATTTTGGATCTACCATCGGACCCTCCTCTAAAATTTTATTCTTATTCCCCAACCCAAACGCCCATAAAAAATTGAGGATGACGGGAGCATTTGTCCTCGTGATAATAATGCGTCCTCTGCGCGCGCCCCCCAAAAGATCCTCAGCGATATTTTTGAGTCCTGCATCATTAGCGTAAATATCTAAAAATTTCTCCTTATCAATAACCCCGGCAGAAATAAGTTTTGGACCAAGATCGTGAATTTCCACAGGAAGCTCTACTCCTCGTGAGGGAATAACTTCATTAGATAGAGCCTGCAATCTCCCCTCATCGTCGAGAGGGGTCTCCTTTTCTTTATTTATTGTTCCTTGTATCAATGAAATTGCAGGATTCTCAAAATGAGACGCATTCTTTACTGACGAGCTGGTGACATTTCGCGCATACAACCACACGCCACCAACAACAAGAATAGCGAAGATAGTATAGGCTCGAGAAGGAAGTTTTTGTTTATTATTCATAATATTTACATAATCTTTAATTTCATTTTTTAGCTTTTCGTTTTCAGTTTTCAGTTTTTATAATTTCTGCCTCTTCAACATTACTGCGTTAAAGGCCACAATCATTTCGAAAGCTTGATAATCCTTGAAATTTCTCGAGGGTCGTTTCTCACCAAGATAATACCTGCGGATTCGATGGCAACATTGGTTCCTGCCCCAATAGCGATACCGAGGTCAGCTTGAGTAAGCGCCGGCGCATCATTCACCCCATCCCCCACCATGGCGACTTTGTACCCTTCCGATTGCAACAACTTTACTTTTTCTGATTTTTCCTGAGGTAACACTTTTGCAAAATATTCATCGAGACCGAGTTCACCCGCAACCCATTTTGCAACATCTCCAGAGTCGCCGGTTACCATCGCCACCTTTACCCCCAAATCTTTAAGAGATTTTATCGCCTCGCGCGACTCTTCACGGATAACATCAACCAAAGCAATACTTCCGAGAAGTTTCCCGTCCCGAATAAGATGAACAATGGTCTTCCCTTGTTGAGAGAGTTTATTAATGCGAGCTTTATATTCATCACTCAGCTCAATATTTTTCTGCGCAAGCAATATTTCATTCCCAATGAGAACCTCCTTCCCCTCAATGACTCCTTCCGCGCCCACACCAGCCAATCTAGTGAAATTATTTACCTCCTTTAGTTCTAAATTCTTTTTCTGTGCTTCTCTTACAATAGCTTTTGCAAGAGAATGTTCCGAGTGAGCGTCAAGAGACGCCGCAATTTGCAAGACATCAGAGTTTACATCTCCATTCTTTATGATTTCGTCAATTCCAAATTTACCCTCCGTAAGCGTTCCTGTTTTGTCGAAAAGAACCACATTGATTTTTCGCGCCATTTCTAAAGCAATCCTCTTGCGGATGAGAAATCCATTTTTAGCAGCCATCGTCGTTGAAATGGAAGAAACAAGCGGTATGGCGAGCCCTAGGGCGTGTGGGCAAGTGATGACGAGTACCGCGACCAAGCGCGATACAGCGAAGACAATGCCTTCGTCTGCAAAAAACCAAAAAGAAAATGTCGCTCCCCCTACAACAACCGCAAGTATGGTGAGGTAAAAAGCTGCTCGATCTGAGAGCAATTGAAGTCGCGATTTACTCGCCTCCGCATCTGCAACCAAACGCATTACCCCTGCCAAAAAAGTCTTATCCCCTATCTTCGTGACCACCACCTTAAGCGCGCCGTCGCCATTAAGAGAGCCAGCAATCACTTCGCTTCCTATTTTTTTATGTATGAGTTTTGATTCACCAGTAATGATAGCTTCGTTGATTTCTGAACGCCCCTCAATGATTTTCCCATCAGCGGGAATCTTGCTTCCCGGCCTTACGAGCACAATGTCTCCCTCTCTCATATCACCGAGAGAAACAATCTGTGTTGTCTCGCCTCTCACTACTTCAGCGGTGTCAGGGAGAAGTTTTGCAAGCTCTTTAAGCGCTCCTTGCGCGTTTTTTACCGCGCGCATTTCTATCCAGTGACCCAAAAGCATCACAGCAATAAGGGTGGAGAGCTCCCATAATAGATTATGGGGCGCGCCTCGTACGATTTCAAAAACACTAAAAGAATATGCAGAAATAATCGCAAGCGCGATAAGAATCATCATCCCGGGAAGACGAGCGCGGAGTTCTCGATACGCGCCCTCAAGAAATACCCATCCGCCATAAAAGAAGACGAGGGATCCAAATGCAAGAATAACAAAGGGGCGACCAAAAAAATCAGGTGCCAGAAATCCAAACACTTTCTCAACGATCTCAGAGTACAAGAGAATGGGTATCGTCAACACAAGCACGACCCAAAACTTTTTCAAAAAGTTTTGAGTCGTGTGTCTTGCATGTTTATCAATACTACTTGTGTTGTGTTCCATCGTTCCCTCTGTCCCCTGTGTCTCATTTGTTCTTTTTGGTACCAAATTCATCCCACATTCGGAGCATATTCCTGGTCTGTCCCGCACAATACTTGAGTGCATTGGACAAGTATATTGAATTTTTCCTTCCGGACTCGATTCTCCTTGGTGATTATGCATATTTACAATTATACTTGATTTATAGAGATTTAGCATTTTGTATAAAAAAACAAAACAAAAAAAGAAAATACACAAAGGTCTTGCCTTAATGCGCCACTCTCCAAGGCAAGACCTTTGTGTATTTTCTTTTTTTGTTTTTCAGAGCGAGGGATGCCTCTTGTGCAGAGGAAATCAGAGCGCACCCAACCTTAGAGCGAGCTAATCCTTTTTTCAGTGCCTTGCTCAAGCGCGACTGGCGCGAGCAGAGCAAATTTTTAGCAAAAAATTATGCGTGTACTGAAAAAAGAATTAGCGAGCGGCCTTTATCCTACAAATGTAAGCGCTTTCCCTTTTGCCCCCGCGCGCCCAGTACGGCCGATGCGATGAACATAATCGTCATACGATTCAGGAATATCAAAGTTGATAACATGAGATACTCCGGTGATATCAAGCCCGCGCGCGGCAACATCGGTCGCAACGAGGATTTGCGCCATTCCTCTTTTAAAAATATCGAGAGCGCGCTGTCGTTGTCCTTGATTCTTGTCGCCGTGGATAGATTGCGCTTTGAACCCGCGCTTGCCGAGCGCAATGGCGAGTTTTTCCACACCGTGTTTCGTGCGACCAAAGACCAATACTTTTTTGAACTCTGGCTGAATGAGAAGATTGTGGAGAACATCAATCTTGTCTTCGCCCGGTTTAATACGCACCACATCTTGTTCTACATTTTTTGAGGTATCTTGCGTCTTTACGGAAATCATTACCGGTTCTTTGAGAAAATTCTTAATGAGCGCCGCGATCTCGGGAGAAAGTGTCGCTGAGAAAAAGAGCGTATGGCGGTCGGTGGGCATATAGCTCATCAATAGTTTCATGTCATTGATGAACCCCATATCAAGCATACGATCCGCCTCGTCCAAAACAACAGACTTAAATCTTGAAAGATTAAGATTTTTGCGTTCAATCAAATCCTTGATGCGCCCCGGTGTGCCAATGACAAAATTGTGCTGGTAACGAAGATTGGAAATCTGGCGACCGATAGGCGCTCCGCCTACGACACACACAGAAAATATTCTGAATCCTTTTACAAATCCTTTGAGCTCTTCGTCAATCTGCTGAGCAAGCTCGCGCGTTGGCGCAACGATAATAACCTTTTCATTTGAATTGAGGAGCACTTTATTAATGAGCGGAATCAGAAATGCCGCGGTTTTGCCCGTACCGGTATTTGCAATACCAACAATATCCTTCCCGTGAAGAATATGCGGGATCACCCTGTCTTGAATAGGAGTCGGTTCTTTGTATCCTTTCGCTAAAATATTTTGCTTCAAATTTTCCTGAATAAGGAAATCCTTGAATAAATATTCCGGCGTAAAGGTCACTGCTTCTTCCGTAATGACGGTCTTATTGATGAATCTTGAAATATCAATATGCGCGCCCTTTCTCCTTCCTCCTCCCGAAGTACGATGAACGGGTCTGTTGTAACCTCCCCTGCTGGTATTTCTCGATGATTGAAAACGAGATGATGTGCCAAAGGAAGCGCCACGAGAATGTGTTCCTCCGGTACCACCACGAGAAGCACCGCTTGTATGTCCTCTTCCTCCGCCATACGAACTCCCCCCTGCTGTGCGGGCAGATGAATGGCTCCTTGTTTTTGACGCGCTAAAATTCCTGCTAAATGTTCTCTTTTGTTCCATAAATTGTTCTAAAAGCCCTTTGGGGGCTTACATTAAATTCTTCGTATTTCACTAATGCGGAAATATTAATTCTCGTAAGCCCTTGAACGCGAAGAAAATGTTTTGTAAGAACAGTTTTGTTTTATGGCGCAAAAACTCGTGAGATGAAGTTGTATTTACTACTATATACTACTTCCTATTTTTTGTCAAATTTTTTCTGAATCTATTGCTTATCCCTACCTCTTTGTTACTATGCTTTTATGAAAGACACTATTGCCGTCAACCCCCTCATCGAAGAAAGCTGGCGAGAAGCGCTTGCGGAGGAATTTAACGCGCCGTATTTTAAGGAAATCAAGAAAAAAATCCTTGAGGAGAAAAAAGCGGGAGTTGTTTTGTATCCGCCCGGCAAAGAGATTTTTAATGCTTACAATTTGACTCCGTTTCATCAGGTAAAAGTCGTCATCCTTGGGCAAGACCCGTATCACGGTGTAGGTCAAGCGCACGGTTTGTGTTTTTCGGTCCCTATCGGTGTCACTCCCCCGCCATCGCTCAAAAATATTTTTAAAGAAATAAAAAATGATCTGGGGATTGAAATATCAAAAGAAAAAGGAAATCTGGAAGGATGGGCAGGGCAAGGCGTCCTTCTTTTGAACGCGCTCCTCACCGTCCGCGCGGGAGAACCAGCGTCACATCACGAAATCGGGTGGGAAATATTTACCGACGCCACCATCAAAAAACTTTCTGATGAGCGGGAGCATCTTGTATTCATCCTCTGGGGAAAATTTGCAGAGCAAAAAGAGAATTTAATTGACGCACGCAAGCACCTCATCCTTAAATCCGCGCACCCCTCCCCTTTTTCCGCGACAAAATTTTTCGGCAATAAACATTTTTCAAAAACAAACGAATATCTTACGCGTCACGGCAAAGGGGTGATTGATTGGGGAAATATTTAAACTTTGCATCAAACTTCAGAGCGAGGTTCTTTAGTTTGCAATGCCTTGCGCAAGGCGATTCTGCGGAATCGCGTCGCGTACCGTCCTTTGAGACGCAACATACTGACCGGTAACGAGCGAAGCAAATTTTCAGCAGAAAGATATGCGTGCACCAGACAGGAACAACCCGAGCGGTCTTTACTTGTCCAAATTCAACACCTCATCAATCCTAATTTGCTTCACAAATTCAGGCACATGGGAGACGAGAATCATCGCACCCTCGTATTGATCGAGTGCTTTAGCGATAACGGGAAGGTGACGAAAATTAATATGGTTGGTCGGCTCATCGAGGATGAGGAGTCCGGGTCGCTCAAGGACAAGCTGAGCAAAGGCGACAAGTCCTTTTTGCCCTTCGGACAGACTGCCGATTTTCGTATGAATGACATCGCTCGTGATGAGAAAACTTGCCGCGACCGCGCGCATTCGCTCCTTGTCGAGTCTGCCATCGATGGACTGCGCAACACGCGAGAGAGATTGATACACGGTGTCATCAAAATTAAGCGTTGAGAAATCCTGACGATAGTACCCCACCCGCGCGCCGGAAGCTATCTTTGACCCATCCCCTTCTCCGCGCGCAATAGCTTCGAGAAGTGTTGACTTGCCGATACCATTTGGTCCAACAAGAAGCAGATGTTGTTTTTTCTTGAGTGAAATCTTGGTGGCTCTCTTTACTGGTTTATGATTTTTGATCATTTTAAATGATGAAATGTTCAAAATCTCTCCCACTAGTTCTAGTTGTGCGGGAATCGTAAAAGGGCGAATTGTTTTGTCTTCTTTGCGAATGTCCACCTTCGCCTCTTCCATCTCATCCGCCTTCTCACGCATTCGCTTGGCAACCATACGCATTTGTCCTCCTTTCATCGCGAAAAAATTGGCTTTTTCTTTATTTGCGATAATCTCCTTGGCGAGCTGAGCGTTCTTCCTATTTTCTTTTTCAATCTGTATGGTAATCTGCTTCACCACATCAAAATAATTGCCAACATACTGCTCGACTTTGCGCGTGTAAATATTTAAATAGAGGACACCCTCGGTAAATGAATTGAGAAAATCCGCATCGTGAGAAATGACGATGCAGGTTTTTTTGTATTCTTTCAAAAAATCGGTAAGATGCGCGATCCCTGCCTTATCAAGATTATTCGTCGGTTCATCGAGGAGGAGAACATCGGGGTCTACGATAAGCGCCGAAGCGAGGAGGAGTCGCGCTTGCTGTCCGCCAGAAAATGATTTTACAATGCGGTTATGCGGAGCATTCAAATTGACGACCTCAAGGACTGCGTCAATCTTTGGATCGATATCGTAAGTTTTTTCAGAAAAACATTTTTCAAAAAACTCGCGCACCGTAAGATTAATATCTTCGCGCGGAATAATTTGTCGCGACACCGCAATAGACACACCCCGAACAATATGAATATCTCCACTCTCTGGTTTTAGTTCTCCTGTAATCATCCCAAAGATGGTAGATTTCCCCGCGCCATTTTGCCCCATAAGGGTAAGCTTTGAACCTGAGCGAACAGGAAAAAATACCTCATTCAAGATGGGTCTATTATGTCCGTATTCAAACGAAACATTTTCAAATCGTATGATTGCTTCTCCTTTTTGCGCCATTTCACTACCCTACCTTATTTTGCAAAAAATTCAAAACGATATTTTATTCGCTGGCAAATATTTCTTCTATTTTTTTAGAGAGCATAGAAAGTTTTGTTTCATTTTTAACAAAGAGATTTAAATAAGGTACGCCGAGGTCACTCACTCTTTTTATGTCTTCCGGTTGATCAAGGTTGGTCAGAACGATTACCTTCGTCTCAATATTCCGCTCTTTGAGCGCGGCAAGCACCCCAAAACCGTCAATGTCAGGGAGAACAAGATCAAGCAAGATGAGGTCAAATTTTTGCGCGGAAACTTTCTCAATCGCCTCACGCCCGTTTTCCGCCAATTCAACTTTGTATTCTTTTGGAGAGAGGGACAGCCAATCGACCAGAGCGCGCGAAATTGCTTCCTCGTCTTCTACTACAAGAATTTGTTTCATCCTTAAATAATATCACATTATGGTAGAATTATAAAATGAATGGTAATAAAACCATCTCCCACAAAATTCTTCTTTCTGAAATCTTTCGGCTTACTCCCCTGCAAAAGACGGCTCTCATCAAACTCAATATCTCGAATGCGCGAGACTTGCTGTACTACTTTCCCGCGCGATACAGCACTATTTCTGAGGTTCGCCTCATCCGCGATCTTGTCCCCGGTGAGCAAGCGATAATCTATGGACGCGTAGTAAAAGTAGCCACCACAAAAGGATTTCACTCAAAGATACCTATGGCCGAAGCAGTCATCGAAGATGGCACGGGAAAAATAAAAGCGATATGGTTCCATCAACCGTATATTGCCAAGATGCTCCTCCCCGACACGATGGTAAAACTCTCGGGAAAAATAGAGGAACGAAAAGGCTCGCTTTATATCGCCAATCCTGAAATAGAAAAGACGAAAGAACTTCCCATCGACGCGGGGCATTCTCTCTTTGGCGAGAATCACGAATCTTTTTTTTACCCTGTTTATCCGGAAACAAAATATATCACCTCTCGTTTCCTCTATCATCATATTCAAAAGATTTTTACGTTGGGAGTGCTTAAATACATAGAAGACCCCATCCCGGAAGAAATTCTCAAGCGCTACAATCTCCCCTCGCTTAAAACCGCTCTCGTCTGGATACATACACCACAAAAAGAGAGCGATGCGAAAGCGGCGCGCAAACGATTTGCTTTTGAAGAAGTTTTTATGATTCAACTGGCGCGACAAAAAGACCGCGCAGATTTCAAAAAGCACGACGCCTTTACTATTGTTCCCGAAGAAAACAAAATGGAACAATTTATATCACGCTTTCCTTTTACTCCGACAAAAGGACAATTCCACGCTCTTTCAGATATTCTCGGCGACCTCAAAAAAGGTATTCCTATGGCGCGCCTTCTTGAGGGCGATGTCGGGTCGGGGAAGACATTTGTCGCCGCAACTGTCGCGCACACCGTGGTCACTACCGCCCCGCGCGACAATAAATTTGGCGCCCTTCAAGTCGCCTATATGGCGCCGACAGAAATCCTCGCCGAGCAACATTTTAAAAGTTTCATTGAATATTTCCGCCTATCTGCGCAAGCAGGAGGACTCCCTGTTGAGATAGGACTCCTCACCGGAAGCGGGGCAAAAAAGTTTCCTTCAAAAGTAGATCCTTTCGGCAGTACAAAAGTATCCCGCGCGCAATTATTGAAATGGGCAAAAGAAGGCACCCTCCCGATCCTCATCGGCACTCATTCTCTCATTCAAAAAACCGTAAATTTTAAAAATCTCGCGCTCGCCATTGTCGACGAGCAACATCGCTTCGGCACAATGCAAAGAAAAAACCTCACGAAAAAAGATACCATAATGCCTCATTTTCTCTCTATGACCGCAACTCCTATCCCCCGCACCCTTGCGCTCACCATCTATGGAAATCTTGACCTCACCGTGCTTGATGAAATGCCCGCTGGCCGTCTTGCCATACAAACAGAGCTCGTCACCCCGAGCGCGCGCAGAGAGATGGAAGAAAAAATCCGCGTAAAAATCACCGGGGGGCGCCAAGCATACATTATCTGTCCACGCATTGAACTCCCTGACCCCGAGAAAGAACTCGCGCTCAATGTAAAATCAGTGAGAGAAGAGGCGGAGCGTCTCAAAGAAAAAGTATTCCCTGAATTTGAAATTGAAATCCTCCACGGGAAAATGAAACCCGCCGAAAAAGAAAAGGTGATGGAAAGATTTTCACGCGGTGAAATACATATCCTCGTCGCGACTTCTGTTGTCGAGGTTGGCGTCAATGTGCCAAACGCCACCATCATTGTCATCGAAGGCGCCGAAAGATTTGGGCTTGCCCAACTCCATCAACTCCGCGGACGCGTGATGAGAAGCACCCATCAGCCGTACTGTTATCTTTTTGCGAGTACTTCAAACGAAACTTCTTTGAAGCGCCTCAAAGCGCTCATCGGAGCAAAAAGCGGTTTTGATCTCGCTGAACAGGACCTATTGCTCCGTGGTTCGGGCAAACTCTCCGGTGATAAACAATGGGGCATTTCCGACATCGGTATGGAAGCAATAAAAAATATCAAAATGGTAGAAGCCGCCCGCGCCGAAGCCACCCATATTATCTCCGAGGACCCCGAATTGCAGAATTACCCTCTTCTCCACGCAAGTGTTCAATCTCGACATAATGATACGCACTGGGAGTAAGCTAAATATGGAGGTCGCACCTCCATATTTACACCTCCATATTTATAAAACTTGCCCGAGTGCACAGTTTGCTATACTATTGAAGTCTTCCTCTAGTGACTCAGTTGGTGCTTTGCCTTTAGGTGATTCTACTGAATCAAGTACGGAGCTTATATTCAAGTGAGTGAGCGAAGAGAGAAAGTACTCTTTTTCTCTTCCGAACGAGTGTAGAATATATGGGTACATATAATGTCTAGTGAGCCAGATTGAAAATCTTTGTCCGCCCATAGCTCAATGGTTAGAGTACGTGGCTTATATCCACGCGGTTCCAGGTTCGAGTCCTGGTGGGCGGACAAAGATTTGCAATTCGGGCGAGCGACGACATTATATGTACTCATATATCCACGCGGTTCAATGTGCCCATTTTAAGGAGCGAAGCGACTATAAAATGGTGTATTTCGACTGCGATGAGAGGCGAGTCCTGATGGGCGGACACAATTTTACAACACAAAAGAGCGACGCCGTACGGCGTCGCTCTTTTGTTGTCGCATCTCCAATCTCCGCAAAAACACTAATTAACTGCCTTCCTCTTCGGCTTTATGCCATTAAGCACCAACAATTTTTCAAATTCATCGCGTTCGATGGATTCTTTGGATATAAGCTCCTCCGCGATAGCATCGAGCGCTTTGCGATGCTCGGTGCATACCATTCGCGCGCGCGCAAAGGCATCGTTCATTATCTTTGAAACCTCTCCATCAATTTTCATTGAAACATCCTCTGAATAATCTTTGCCGTCAACTCCGCGACCGCCAAAGAGCGTTCTCCCTCGAGAGCCTTCAAGAGCCATTGGCCCAAGTTTCTCCGACATACCATATTTGGTCACCATATCACGCGCCATCGCTGTTGAAACTTGCAAATCGTTCGAAGGGCCAGTAGTTATATCCCCAAACATCATTTCCTCTGCGACATATCCGCCAAGCGACATCGCAATATCATCCAAGAATTCTTTCTTTGACTGAAGACGTGTTTCTTCGAGAGGAAGCTTGAGTGTGTATCCGCCCGCATGCCCGCGCGCGATGATAGATATTTTATGCACAGGGTCAGCATGAGGAAGAACTGACGCAACCAAAGCATGCCCTGCTTCGTGGTATGCGGTGATTTTCTTTTCTTCTTTAGAAAGAATATGACTCTTGCGCTCGGGACCGAGCATTACTTTTTCAATAGCGCGGATAAAATCAAATTGCGCAACCGTCTTGCGACCTTCGCGCGCAGCGAGAATCGCTCCTTCGTTCATCAATGAATACAAATCCGCTCCCGAAAATCCCGGCGTGCGTTCCGCGATAATCTTCAAATTAACATCTTCTGCAAGGGGCTTCTTGCCTTTATGAATCTCTAAAATCTCCTCGCGCCCCTCCCGGTCGGGGAGCTCAAGTGTCACCCTGCGATCGAAGCGACCCGGGCGGAGGAGCGCAGGGTCAAGCACATCGGGCATATTGGTCGCCGCCATAACGATGACCTTTTCTGTCGGCTCAAAGCCATCCATCTCGACAAGAATCTGGTTGAGTGTCTGTTCGCGTTCGTCATTACCACCCCCAACGCCACCACCGCGAACACGACCCACGGCGTCTATTTCATCGACAAAGATGATGGCAGGAGCCGCTTTTTTCGCCATTTTAAATAGATCACGCACACGCGATGCTCCCACGCCGACGAACATTTCAACAAATTCTGAACCCGAAAGATGAAAAAAAGGCACACCACTCTCACCGGCGACCGCGCGCGCAAGGAGCGTCTTGCCGGTACCTGGGGCACCCATCAAGAGGACGCCCTTGGGGATACGCGCGCCGATGTCGAGAAATTTTTGAGGACTACGGAGAAAATCAACAATTTCAACAAGCTCTTCTTTTGCTTCTTTTGCGCCGGCAACATCTTTGAAGGTAACCTTCTGCCCCGCATCGCTCGGATCAATGATACGCGCCTTTGATTGCCCAAACATAAATGCTTGCGCCCCCGCGCCTTTAACTTGTCGTGAGAGAAACCAAATGAAAAATCCAATAAGTAAAATCGGGAGCAAGAATGGCATAAGATTGATAACCCAATACCACAAACTGCTTTCATTTTTTACCTCGACGACGACCTTGGAAAGTTTCTCTGCATTTACTCCGTAATTCACGAGTGTTTGAGAAAAAGATGCTTCGACCTCTTTCTTTGACTTCTTAAGAGTTCCATCAATATATTCAACTTGCACGGTATCCCCTTCCACCGAGATATTTTTTACTGCGCCGGCATTAATATCCTGAGCAATTTGAGAAACGGCGATGTTTTCAACTTTATTCCTCTCTCCCGTAATCATTGAATAGAGCGTCGCAATAATAAGAAAAACAAGAATCACCCCCATAAAGTTGGTGAGCAAATTCCCTCCTTTTGGAAATTTTGAAATGATGCCCGGTAATTTTTCCAACGGGTTTTTGTTCTTTTCTGTTCCTCTCTTTTTCTCTCCTGTTCCTTTTTTATTGTTTTTTACCATAGAATAACACCAGTATACACGAAAAAGTAGTGGAGGAAAACAAAAAAGGGGCAATCATTCGTTTGATTGCCCCTCAAGAAGAAACCGTATCTCCTTATTTACTGAAATATCCATGAAGAGGGGAGGCCATGTCCACACTCCCTTGAATGTTTATCCCGAGAATCTTTGTTGATGCCGTCATTGTCTCCGCCGCCATCTTGGACTCCAATACCAAGGTGGAAATGTCCGAGGTGTTTTTTTGCGCGACTACTTTCTTAAAAGACTCCGCGAGAAGTCCCCCAAAGTAGTTCTTTAAACCATTGTCGGGGTCGTCCTTATATCGGAGGACAATATCCTTTATGTTTTCTTCTTTTAGGTTTCGAAGAGAAACTTTGATACGAACGAACCCCTCGACCATTAACCCGTCTTTGGTCGTTGCCGTGACATTATAAACAACCACATCAACAACCTTGCTGATCCTTGCCACCGAGGTGTCCCCCGCCCATCCATTACCCTTAAAGGGGACTCGGACGAGATACCCTCCCTCATTTGCAATCTGTCCGTTTATTATCCATACATCATTATTGATTGGAAAATAGACGAACGAAGATAATACGAAGATGCAAAAAGCAACAGAAGTGATTACTTTCTCTACTCTGAGGGAGCAATAGTAATACTCCAGAAACAGAGCCTCGCAGAGTACCCTTGTAATGGCAACCACCGCAATGGCTAGAATGAGACCGAAAACCACTGTGATATTCTTCTGTCAGATACCCGTAATGGTTCAATACCTTGGAA
>JACQCY010000019.1 GCA_016201355.1 Candidatus Yonathbacteria bacterium
AAATACGAAACATCCGAGCAACCATAGATGTATAGTATATTATATGTCTATGGTTCGTAAAAACTACCGGTAAGCGCTATTCTCCTTTCATCTTATCAAGTATACTAATGCATATATGAAACTACGGACAAAAATCATTCTCTTTTTTGGAACCGTTCTCCTTATCATCGCGCTCGGTATTTCTTTTTATGCTGAGTATGTGGTGGGAAATGTCTTCAAAAAACAAGCAACGACCGATCTTCGTATCATTGCGGAACAAAGCGAGAGCGCATACCTTTCTTTCTTGGGAAGTTTGAATGTCCGCGCGCTTGATTGGACATCCGACAACACCATTCGAAAAATGACAAAGGAGTTGCTCACTCTCCCCGCGGGGGCTCCCCATAACGCGCGCCTCGCAAAAGAATTTGCCACCTATGTGAGTGAGAAAAAGATGCCGTTTGATAAAACAATATTCCTTACCGACCTGCTCAACAAGGATGGTATCGTCATTGCTTCAACGCAAATCGAGCGTATTGGAAAAGACGAAAAGATGGAAGAGCAAACATTCCACAAGGTGCACAATTTTGATGCAACAATCAATTCAAAATTTGGAGAAGTGTTTTTTGGGACCATTGTACTCGGTAAAGATGGTCACCCAGAACCAACTCTCAATGTGACCGTGCGACTTTTTGACATAGACGAAAACGGAGAGATTAAACCTCTTGATGCCGTCCTCCTTGTTTATTATTCCAATGTGATACAGATTGCTGATGTGCTTGGTTCGGGAAGAACCAGTGTTTACGTGAGACTACCCGCCGTTACGGGAAGACAAACAAGCGAAGCGCTTTTGGAGGGGTACCAAACCTCTGATCTTTACCTGGTCAACAATGACCACATTATGGTCACCCCATCACGCACCATAAAGGATTTGAAAACGAAACAGAAAGTAGACACGCTCCCCGTGCGTGAATGTTTGGAAAACGGGAAGGAAATAAGTGCTGAATACGACAATTACCAAGGAGTGCGGGTATTGGGTTCCTCAATGTGTTTCCAAAGAGAAGGAACTGTGCTTTTAGTAGAGGTTCAGAAAGATGAGCTCTTTGCGCCGTTAACAGCGCTCATACGATCTACTATTATTGGTGAAATGTTATTTTTTGTCTTAGGAATTTTCATTATCTTTCTTTTTGTAAGAAAACCCCTTATGTATATTAAAGATATCGTGGAAGCTGTAAGACAAGTTGAAAGAGGAAATCTTGATACTCAAATAAAAGTGGAGACGAACGATGAATTAGGATACCTTGCCACTTCGTTCAACACGATGATCTCTGCGGTACGCGACAATCAAAAACATTTACGAGAAGGAAATGCCAAGAGTGAGGCGCTCCTCGCTTCACTCGGCGAAGGAATGATTGCTATTGATAATACCGGGAGTATCATCACCATAAATCGTATGGCGGAAAAGATACTTGGATTAAAATCTGTTGAAGTTGTAGGGAAAAAAGCGATTGAGGTGATAAACACATTAGATGAAAATGGCAAAGAGATACCTCAAGAACAACGCGTATTTTCTCTCCAGGAGGCAAATGCAAGGGTAATATCAAAGACGATGCTCTATAGAAGAAAAGATGATGGGTACCTACCGGTAGCAATCACCGTAACTCCGGTCATATTGGATGAAAAGATTATCGGTTCTATTAATATTTTCCGTGACATCACTGAGGAGAAGAAGACTGAAAAAATGCGCCAAGATATTCTCTCGCTCTCTTCGCACCAATTGCGCACTCCTCTATCTGGTACCAAGTGGCTTATTGAAACACTCAAAAGAGGGATTAATGGGGTGTTGAACGAAAAACAAACTGAATATATCGATGAAATATACAAGATTAATGAACGAATGACGGGGCTTGTCTCTGATATGTTGAAAGTCCTTCGCATCGAAAGCGGAATGGGCTCATTTAAAAAAGAGGTTATTTCCACACAGTTTCTTTTTGATGCAATACAAACCACAATGGGCCCCGCGGCACGTGCGCGACAAATAAAACTGCATTTTACCGACAAAGAAAGCATTCCCCTCGTCACTGCACCCGAGCTAATCCGTAACATCCTTGAAAGTTTTATATCTAATGCCATCACCTATTCACACTCTGGGTCAGAAGTTTTTATTGATTTTGGAAAAGAGGGCGATGATATTATCTTCTCCGTAAAAGATCTTGGGATAGGTATTCCTAAGGGAGAGCAGGAACCAATATTCAGTCGTTTCTACCGCGCCTCGAATGCGAAGATATTTAACACTAAAAGTTCGGGACTCGGCCTGTATATCGCCCAAACACTCGCCGAACAACTAGGAGCCAAGGTTTATTTTGAATCAAAAGAAAATAAGGGTTCAACATTCTTTGTGCGAGGACATTTCCAAAATTCTGTAAAAGATGTACAATAAGCGTTAATCGTGTATACTCTATACTATAAGTAATAATAAAGAAAAGATATGAGCCATATATTAATTGTCGAAGATGAAGAATTCTTGGTGCGCGCAATAAAAGATAATCTAACCTCCGAAGGATATACCGTATCTGTCGCGATGGACGGAGGAGCCGTAGCCGACGAGATACAAAAGAAAAAACCCGCGCTTATTCTCCTTGACCTCCTTCTCCCTAAGAAGAACGGTTTTGATGTGCTCCGTGATATCAAAGCAAATCCGGAATGGCAACTCATCCCCGTCATCATCCTTTCCAATCTCGGCGAGGACTCGGAAATTAAACGCGGTCTTGAGCTTGGCGCAAGCGATTATTTTGTAAAATCCCAACACCCGATACAGGAAGTTATGGATAAAGTTAAAGAATATGTGCAGAGATAAAATTTCAAAATAAAAACTGAAAACGAAAAACTCAATAATAAATTTTAAATTACAAATTTTAAATTTTAAATCAATTTTAAATATTAGAGAAGTCCCGTATTAAGTTTTTGTTACTTTTCACTCTTATTTTGCAAGGGCAAAAATGATGAAAACCTTATTGTGGGACAAGTCTATTTTAATTTTAAAACATTTAGTAATTTGGATTTCATTTAAAATTTAAAATTTGTAATTTAAAATTATCTATACGCTATATTCCACATTCCCTTCTTATAAGGTACAATGAATGTAAATAAATGCCTGCTTCTTTTCGGAAACCAGTAATAAAACTTTTTGTTGTCATTTTTGTGATAGTAGGTTTTTTGTTCTCGCAAGATGAAGCGCTCGCGGCGCTTCAGTATGTCGGCGGAACATCCGGCACCGGAACAGGATCAACTTACAGCGTCTCACTCACCAGCTTGACGAGTGGTATTGGTAGCGCCCCCCTAGCAGGCGACTTGGTCATTGTTGTCACCGGGTGGGCAAGTAATGCAAACGGAAATCCTGGTGTTACCACTCCAGCCGGATATACCGAAGAGTACGATCTTTATGTTAATAGCACCCGAGATGCCAATGCCAGTGTCAATTGGAAAATTATGAGCGGAACACCGGATACTTCCGTTACCGTAAGCGGTTTCAACAATACGGCAAATGGTGGAGCTACGGTTGTACAAGTATGGCGCGGAGCAGATCAAACAACACCAATGGATGTTGCTCCTCCTACCGGCGCCACCAACAATAAGACTGCTCACCCAGACAGTCCGAGTATCACCCCCGTTACAGCCGGCGCGTATGTTCTGACCGTCGGCTTGGGAACCGGTAATTCTGCGCCATTATCGTTTACCGCTCCAGCCGGTTATGGCAATGCAGTATCTGTCGCAGGTGTCGGCTCCACAATGTCGGCCATCGCGAATATCGCATCAAAAGCGTGGAGTAGCGGAGCGGAAAATCCTGCAGTGTGGACCGGTGGCAACGCAGATACCAATTCAGACTCGTGGGCTGCCGGCACTTTAGCAATACGACCGGACATCGTTCCCCCAACTCCCAATCCGATGTCGTTTGCCTCGGTCCCCGCAAATAACAGCGCGACGCAGATTAGTATGACCGCGACAACTGCCACCGATCTTTCTACCCCAGTTAATTATCTTTTTACTTATTCTGCATGTGGGGCAAATAATGGCGCGGGCGGGACGACCAGCTCTTGGCAGTCAATCGCCACTTATTCCGACAGCGGACTTGATCCGAACAAATGTTACGGGTATACGGTTCAAGCGCGCGACGCTCTTTCAAACACCGGTACCGCATCGTCCGTCTCTTCTACTTACACTTCCGCAAACACTCCCGGCACGCCGACGCTTGGATCACCCACAACAAACACGCTCAACTTCACGAACGCCGAAAACAGCAACCCTGCCTTAAGCCCGACAACAAATTTTGCGGTGCAGGTAGTAACCACAAGTCCTAGCGATGCAGTGTGGCTTAATAAATGGGTCGATGCTTCCGGTAACCCGGGAGCTACCGCAGTATGGATGACCGATACGCAACTGGACGCTTTGGTTCTCCATAGTTTGCAATCGAGCACGCTCTACGGCGCTAAAGTAAAAGCGCGCAACCAGGACACCGACGAAACAGCGCTGAGCGCTGAGGGGCAAGGCACGACTTCGGCTCCTGCACCGATTACAACCATCAGCAACTTTGTCACCGCGGAACCGTCGGATTCCACCATAGCCCCCGGCGCTTCAGCTCTCGTCGATTCGTTTGGCTTACAAACGAGCTCCGGCTCTGACACCGTAACAGGAGTAACCGTCACCCTTACCTCTGGCACTGGAGCGCGCGTCGCAACAGTATCGATTACCAATAACGGAGACACCGTCACTTATTGCAGTGTCGCGCCTTCGGGAGATACGGCAACGATGACCGGTTGCGGAATCCCTATCACCACCACAAACACGCAATTCAAAATAAAAATCACCGCGATTGAACACACCGCAATGCCCGCGCCTCCGGGAGCATCATATGCAGTGACAAGTACCATAAACACATTCACGAGCACCAATGCGCAAGCAGGGACCGATTCGGGAAGCGCGACCGTCACCATCGACAACCTCTCCCCTTCCGCCGCGTCATCGATAAACGGTAGCGCGGGCAATGCGCAAGTTTCTATTAGCTGGACAAACCCTATCGATACGGATTATGCAAATCAAACCGTGCTTCGTCGAACAAGTAGCGCGATCACCGATACACCAACGGAAGGCGCCCTATACAGTGAGGGAAATACTATTGGGTCCGCGACGGTGGTATGCGTCATAATGACACCCACCGCAACTTGCACCGACACCGGACTCAATAACGGCACCGCATATCATTACAAAATATTCAGCAAGGATTCAAACGGTAATTATTCTGCCGGAGTGGTGCCGACTGGGTCGCCTTTTACTCCGTCGCTTTCGACATTTACCATCATTTCGACGGCAGGATCTGGCGGAACAATCAGTCCTCTGGGAACAACCACTGTCGCGCAAGGAAGTTCGCAACTTTACACCATTACGCCAATTTTGGGCTACGATGTCGCGACGCTTGTTGTTGATGGATCTTCTATCGCAACATCAACAACCTATACATTTGGGAATGTTCAACAAAACCACACCATTGATGCAGCATTTGTTCAGATTACCCCGACCTACACCATTACTTCAACCACCGGGACAAACGGGACCATCAGTCCGCTTGGCGCCACCATCCTCCTGCAAGGAGCGGACCAAACTTACACCATCACTCCAACCTCGGGCTATGTGGTAGACACGCTCACGGTAGACAGCGTATCGATCGCAACGACAACTTCATATACATTTACGAATGCGCAAGCAAACCACGCGATAGCGGTAACATTTTCTCTTATTCCACCGCCGCCGGGAACATTCGCAATTACCGCGACCGCAGGAGCAAACGGTGGAGTCAGCCCCACGGGAGTAACTATTGTTACCCAAGGAAATTCTCAAACCTACACCATCACCCCTTCTTCCGGGTACTCCATAGGGACGCTTACCGTGGATACGGTGTCAATCGCAACTTCGACTTCGTATACCTTTACCAATGTGCAAACGAATCACACCATTGAAGCGACATTCATCGCGCTCTCCGCAGGAGCGACAACAGCGGTGCCACCAGATAGTGGAGCGTCCCGCCCGACCACAGTCTCGTTCTTGGGCAAGGCTTTCCCTAAAGGGACAATCCAAATCATTGATAAGACATTGAGTGATGAAAAAATATTTAACCAGAAAAATATTATTGATGATGACGGCTCATTCCGTATCTCGTTTGTGGGGATCTTCCAAACACTGCACAGTTTCGGACTCATCGTAAAGGATTCATTGGGGAGATCCTCTCAGACAAAATTTTTCACCATCGACACAAGGTCTGATGATTTCGTGGTAAAAGACATTCTCACTCCTCCGACGATAGACATCGTGAACGGACAAGTCTCTCGCGGATCGAATGCGCTCGTCACGGGATATGCGTCACCCAAACATATCGTTCAAATCAAATTAGATGGTATAATAAAAGACAAGATCATCACCGAAAAAGATGGTTCTTATTTATTTAAATTGTCCACGGGAGAGCTTGCGTTCGGGCAACACAAAGTACAGGCAATTCAAATCGACCCTGCTTCAGCAAAAGAGAGCGACCTGTCTCTCTCTCGCACTTTTGTCGTTAGCCGTCTCTCGGTGGTCCAAGCCGACCTCTCCGGTGATGGAAAGATCGATATCCGTGATTGGAGCATCTTTCTCTCTCGGTGGGTTTCAAAAGATTCACTCCTAAGAGAGAGTATCGATCTCAACGGGGACGGCAAGATAAATATAATCGATTTTAGCATCTTCATTAAAACAATAAGAAAATAAAAAAATTTTATAATCAAAATTGACAGCGAGGGAGTCGGTATCAATGCGGCCCAAGCGACCATCCGTTTCCCCAAAGAAACGCTTGAAGTAAAGTCCATCAATAAATCAGATTCGGCCTTTAGTTTCTGGCTCGAGGAACCGTCGTTTTCAAATACCGATGGAGTCATTTCATTTGTCGGAGGAACGCCGTATGGTGTTTCGGGAGCCTCCATTGAAATCATAAGAATTTCGTTTGTTGCAAAAGGAACAGGAGACGCCCCTCTTACGATCACTGATGCCGCCATCACGGCCTCAGACGGGAGCGGAACAAATGTTTTGTCCAAAATAAACAGTGCGTCTTTCAATATCTTGCCAACAAAGACAATCACTCCTATTATCAAACCACCTCAACAAATCGTGCGCGAAGCTATACCAGCAGAAACATCTCCCCAGAGTCCAACACTCCGCGTCCCTCTCTACCCTAACAGCACCGAATGGTACAATCTTTCAAATATATTTACCGCAAATTGGGATCTTCCCCGCGATACTATTTCTGTAAGTACTGCCATAAATAAACAACCTAACTTTGCCCCCAGTGTTTCCGAAGGACTCTTTGACAACAAAACCTTTGCCGCGCTCTCTGACGGTATCTGGTATCTTCATCTGCGACTCCATAACGAACTTGGATGGAGCGCTACTACTCACTATCGCATAGCGGTCGACACGAAAGCGCCTCTTCCTTTTGAAATTACCTCTCTCGAAAATATTGCCACCGATAATCCAACCCCCACCTTCCAATTCAAAACAAATGACACTCTCTCGGGAATCAAAGAATACCAAGCAAAGATCGACACCAATGATTGGATGGTCATTCCCGCAAAGGATTTTAAAGGAATGTATACATTACCCCTTCAATCACCCGGGAAACACCAACTCACGATAAAAGCCGTAGACCAAGCAAACAACAGCATCGAAAACAGTCTTTTTCTGGAAACCATCCCCCTTGAAGCGCCCCACTTTACTTTTGTGACCGATAAGATTTTTTCAGGAGAATCCAAAGGACTGACCGCAAAAGGAACCGCGCTCAAGGGCGCAACAATCCTCCTCTCCCTCAACCAAAAAGAAACCCTTATTGCGAGCAGTGAGATAAACCCCGATCCCCTCGGTAATTGGGAATATACTTTTAGTGATCCGCTCCGAGATGGCGCATACACCGTAACCATTCAAAGCAAAGATGCGCGCGAAGCGCGGAGTTTCCCTGTCGTCTCTTCCTCTATCCAAGTTTCTGAAAAACCAATACTGCAATTTTGGTTCATCTCGTTGGGGAAAAACGGCGCGATGCTTCTCCTTGTATTGATCCTCGTTGTTGGATTTACGGGAGGTTATCTTTTCTACAAAGAACGGGAGAAAAAAATAGCGCTCCGTGTCGACCTCACGGAGAGCGAAGCGACAAAAATATTCAAACTCATTGAAGATGATGTGGCGTCGCTCGACAAAACGAGAAGCACGCCAACGCCCATCGATGATGATTTTGCCTCTGAAAAACTCCGTAAAAATATAAAAAAAATGGGTGAGTACTTAAAAAGAACAATTACGAGAACAAAAGAAGACTAATTCCCTTATGAATAAATTTCCAAAAAAAAATCCTCTGGGCGGTGGGTATATTCGTTTTCGCCATATTCATAGGTCTTTGGTTATTTATCTACCGCACAAAAACACCAACGCTAGACACACGAACGGTTAAAAAAGTACGGTCACGCAAGAAGTAAGTGTCACGGGACGTGTAAAGCCGTCACAGACGGTGCGTATTAGTTTTGAAAAAAGCGGACGAATCCAAGGTGTTTATGCACAGACGGGCGAACATATCAATCAAGGAACCCTCCTTGTGGAGATCGAGTCTTCTGCTCCTCTTGCGACAGAGAGAGAAGCCGAGGCCGTCCTTGAAGAACTCAACCGTGGCGCGCGACCCGAAGAGATCGCCGTTAAAGAAGCTGAGCTTGCAAAATACGAACAAGATCTTGCCAATGGGTACGCTGGAATCCTTGATATTGCGATAGACGCATTCAATAAAGCGGATGATGCTCTTCACGCGAAAATGACGGGAGTATTTTCCGGCTTTAAAACTTCTTCTTATAAATTCACCTATCAGATCTGCATTTTAAATTCTACTTTCTACTTACTACCCCAGCGCCTCTTCAAAAAACTTCTTCAGCGTTTCCGGATTTGCCGAACCGCGCGAGAGCTTCATTCCTTGTCCGATGAGAAATTGCAGAACGGCAATTTTCCCGTTTTTATACTCCAGAGCAACCACAGGATTTTCGGCAATGATTTTCGCAACCATTTCTTTGAGCGCTCCTTCGTCATTTTGCTGAATGAATCCGTTCTCTTTCGCAATGATTTCCGGGTCTCCCCCTTTTTCATAGAGGATTGCAAGAGTGTCTTTCGCTCCACGCGATGAAAGCTCGCCTTTTTTTATCATTGTAACGATTTTTACGAGCGACTGACTCGTTACTCCCCCAAAAGAATTGCTGTCCTTCATCATCCCCATAATGTCCGAGGTTATATAATTTTCTATAAGTGTTACCGAAGGGCGATCGCCTCCCGCGCGCATTATTGCATCTTCAAAAAAATTTCCCATAATTTTATCAGCTATAAAAATTTCAGCATTCTCTGGCTTGACCCCGTATTCCCGCACGAAACGAGAACGCCTCTCCCACGGAAGCTCAGGTATCTCTTTCATGAGATATTTCTCTTCAAACTCGGGAAGTTCGGAAAGTTTAAGTTTTGGCAGATCAGGGTCAGGAAAATAGCGGTAGTCGTGAGCGCTTTCTTTTTTGCGTTGAGAAAATGTTGCTTGCTTATTTTCGTCCCATCCGCGCGTCTCCTGCGCGATTTCCCCCTCTCCTCCTTCAAGTATTTTTGTCATTCGCTCTACCTCGTAGGCGATTGCGCGCTCTACGGAACGAAATGAATTTAAATTTTTCACCTCTACTTTGGTGCCGAGCTCCGCAGTTTTTGATATTGAAATATTCGCCTCTACGCGCATCTCCCCTTTTTCCATATTTGCGTCCGAGACACCGAGCGTGCGGAGGAGGAGCTGAAGTTCGCGCGCGAAAGCTCCCGCCTCGGCAGGTGTCTTAATAACCGGCTTGGTCACCAGTTCCATAAGAGGCACGCCAGCGCGATTGAAGTCAATAAGACTTCCCTTTGCCTCACCGCCCCCACCATCATGCGATGAGCTTGCTGTATCCTCCTCAAGATGAATGCGTTCAAGCGCAATATTGTTGAGTGAACCACCTGAAATAAGCGGATATTTATATTGGCTAATCTGATATCCCTTTGGGATATCCGGATAAAAATAATTCTTTCTATCAAATTCGGTAAATTCTGCAATTTCTCCCCCAACCGCAATACCGACCTTCAGAACATTTTTAACCGCCTCTCTGTTAATGACCGGAAGCGTCCCCGGATGCGCCATACACACGGGACAAATATTCACATTGGGTCGTTTTTCATCCGGGTCATTTGCCGAAATGCAAAACATCTTTGTTTTGGTTTTCAATTCAGCGTGTATTTCCAAACCGACCGTGAGATTGTAGCTCATAGACAAAAGTATATCATAAAACCTCACCCGTCCTCAAAAGCTTCACGAGGGCATCTTTAAACAACTTCATATTTTCATCATCAAGGATGGAGATCGTAAATACTTCAGAATCAGGGCACTCTTTTTTCATTATCTTTGTTATCTCCGCAACTCGGAGAGGTGAGACGGTGTCTGTTTTTGTAAGGACGATAATCTCTTTTTTCTCTGCCAAAACTTCATCATAAGCCAACAGTTCTTTACATACCGTTTCATACACAGCCAAAGGGTCTTCATTTTCAAGCGACACCAAATGCGCGAGCATCTTGGTGCGACGCACATGACGGAGGAATTTATGTCCGAGACCTTTCCCCTCGCTCGCCCCCTCAATGAGTCCCGGAATATCAGCGATGATAAATCTGAAGAATTCACCGAGGTTTGGTTCGAGTGTGGTAAATGGATAGTCCGCTGTTTTTGCTTGCGCGCGCGAGAGTATATTAAGGAGACTTGTCTTGCCTGCGTTGGGAAGTCCGATGAGTCCAACATCAGCAACAATCTGAAGCTCAATGGAAAAATCCGCTTCTTTTCCTTTTGCCCCCGGAATATGCTCTTTTGGGGAACGATTGGTCGCGCTTTTGAAATGCTCGTTGCCGTACCCTCCTCGACCACCGCTGAGCAACAAAACTTTGTCTCCCTCTTTTAACAGCGAGACTTCTTCTCCGCTGTCTATATTTTTTATGATGGAACCGATAGGGAGGTCAAGAACAAGATCTGCGCCGTTTGCGCCGTGGAGGCTATTACTCCCGCCATTACCGCCTCGCTCCGCGTGAAATTCATTCTGGTGGCGATACTTGGAAAGAATATGCACATCACGAACAGCGCGAACATACACACTTCCTCCGTTTCCACCATCACCGCCGGCAGGACCACCAAACTCTTTGCCTTTTTGGTTTAGCCAACGCTCTACGCCGTTTCCGCCGTCTCCCGCCTTCATATGAATTTTCATTTCATCGATAAATGCCATAGGTTTTTGAATTAATTTTAAATTACAAATTCTAAATTTCAAAATAATGTTCTAATGATTCAATTTCTAAATTTAAAAATTCTTTAAAAATTTATCATTTATCATTTGAAATTGCGAGCTTTGCGAGCTTTATCGCTCCCTCCTTTGACCCGGCAACCGCTACAAAAAGTTTATTGTGACAAAAGATCGCATCAGGGACACCGGAAACAAGCGTAAACTCTGCGTCTTTTTTCCCCGCCCACAAAGAAGGTAAATTTTTCCTGTTTTTAAATGAGTGGGTATCGTCTCGTATCGCCTCAACTTTCCATTTACCCTTATTGTCTCGATCTGGCTTTACCACAAAGAGAGGTTCTGGGTGAGTCTTTAATACAGTGTGCCACGGGTAATGACCATCAAGAATAACGAGTCTTTTGTCTTCCATGCGCGCGTACGCTTCTTCTGATAAACGCTCCCCCTCCTCTTCTTCGGAAGCGAGGATGATCTCTCGTTCAATGATTTTCTTTGCTATATCAAGCGCTTCAAAGAAACCGTCATCGTTCGTGCGGGATTCTTTCCATCCGGGACGAAAAGCGGCTATCGCATCATGAATAAGATAGGGCACTACCGCACCATGCTTTTCATAGATTGAAATCCCATTGTCGCCGGCGTCAATGGGCTGAACGAGGCGCTCATCGATAATTTGCGCTCCATACGACGATCCGGCGATCTGAACTCCTAACTTCTTCCAAACGAGACCGCACGACGCATATGGGACACCGTTACCCCTTGTCCCCGATCCTCCTTCCTGATGATGGTCAAAATGGTCCAAAGACTCATTATAGATACCGCCCACATCAACCATAATATCTGCCGTCTTCCATACCTTTGGGTCGCGACTCCGCACGATCAAAACCCCTCCCTTATAGAGAATATCGAGGATTGCGCACGCAAAGACTTCATCCGCATGAAAATTTCCACTATGCGTGATTATCTTTTTGGGTAACTTGATGTTTGCGTCGTTCATAGAACTCAATAGAGAATTTATGCAATAAAATGAATGCTATCACAAAAACGCCTATTATCAAAACGAAGCGAGAGACATTGTGCGTGATATTAATAGCCGCGTATCCAAAAAAATACCCCACCGACATCTGGAGAATAACCCACGCTATCGAAGCAAGTGTTTCTGCTTCTAAAAATAAACTGAATTTAATTTTAAGAACACCTGCCACAATGACCACCGCATGATTTACCCCATAAATAAATTTTGAAATGAAGATAGAATTGAAGGGACGCTCACGAAAATGAGGCAAGAAATACAAAATAGTTTTCTCTGCGCGCGAAACCATTCTTTTTGCAAAACCGCGCGTACCAATAAACGAACCAAGGTGATACCAAGCAATATTACCCACAATCACCCCGCTCAAAGAGACAAGGAAAACAACCCCGATATCAAATGCTTTCAGGTGAACAAGTGTTGCCGCAATGATGAGAAAGATCTCTCCTTCAAGCACCATCATAAAAAACAGCAGGATGTATCCAATGTTTTGATGAAGAAGCAGAAAGGGGACAATATGTTCAATGGTTAGATTTTGCATTATATATAAGAGATGACAAATAGAAAAATGAAAAAATTTTAAGTTTTAAATTTTAAATCAATTTTAGATATCTTAATTTTAAAAATTTAGTCATTGAGATTTCATTTGTAATTTAAAATTTGTAATTTAAGATTATCTATATTCTACTTACTACTTACTATTTTCTATTGGTATCAAATTTTTCTGTTCCCCTTTTATATAAGCTTCCATATTCTCAATAGTTGTATCGAGAATGCGACAGATGGCTTCTTTCGTGTTGAAAGCATTGTGGGGGGAAACTATTGTTCGCGGATGTTCTATAATATAGTGATTTTCGAGTGTAATTTTTAAATCGGAAACATCGGGATTTTCATTGAAAACAAGTTTTGTCTCATCTTCAATGAACATCTCTTCTTCAAGAACATCGAGACCTGCGCCCGAAAAAATCCCTTCTCGAAGTCCGTAAGCGATAGCGGCCGTCTCGATGAGTCCACCCCGCGCCGTATTGATGAGAATACTTCCTTTCTTCATTTTATGGATGTTCTTCATATTCAAAATATGATGGGTCTCTTTCATATAGGGAAGATGCATACTGACAACATCAGATTGAGCAAGGAGCTCATCAAGCGACGCATAGGAAAAACCGAGCTTCTCAGCCATCTCTTGCTTAGGAAAAGCATCAAAAGCAACAACATTCATTCCAAATCCTTTTGCGATGCGGATAACATACTGTCCGATATGCCCCGTGCCAACAACGCCCATTGTCTTGCCCTCGAGATCAAACCCACGCAGTTCCTCGGTCTGAGAGAAAAGACTTTCGTTATGCACCCTCTTTTCACAGAGAAGAATTTTGCGAGAAAGCGCTAAAAGAAGCGCAAAAGAAAATTCAGCGACCGTGTTTTGTCCATATGTGGGCACATACGACACGCTAATCCACCGCGCTTTTGTCTCATCACTATCAATATGGTCAAACCCTGTGGAACGAGTCACAATATGTTTCAAATTTGGAAATTTATCGAGGGTATTTTTCCCCACACGAGAATTCACAAAAACTGAAATCATTTCAACTTGTTCATCGCGCAAATCCGGATAGTCCGCTATCGTCCCTTTTAGAAAAGAAATATCTTGCCCAAGAACCCTCTCCTTTATATAGCCCGCCTCCCAATCCTCATTGTAAAAAAATATGATTCTCATTGTAGTGTTGTCTTATTATACGCTCTGCGCATATAAAATACCACCTTGCTTATTCGTCAAAGATTTGACATAATTATCTTGAATTATGAAACTCGTCGTCGAGACCACATATTTTCAGGGAACTCTCGGATCCTGCCTCCCGGCAGGTAGGTATGGTGGCGCGAGAGTGATCCTAAAATTCATATGATTGAAACTTTTTTTAGCAGTATTTTCTATATATTCCTCTTTATGACCCTCTATCTTGAGGTCTTTTTCCTTGTTACCTTTCTTGAGGAGCGAGAGGAACTCGTCAAGAGAGCGCTTTGGGGAAAGCTCTCCTATTACCCCTCTGCCACCATTATCGTCCCCGTGTGGAATGAAGAAAAGACCGTTTCGGCAACCGTCCATTCCCTCCTCCGCTTGCATTATCCGAAACATAAAGTAAAGGTCATCATTGTTGATGACGGCTCCACTGACCATACTTGGGAAATCATCCAAAAATTCGCAAGGAACTCCCGCATAACTCTTCTTAAAAAAGAAAATGGGGGGAAGCACACCGCCGTTAATTTCGCCATCGAAAAAGCAGACACCGAGCTTGTTGGATGCCTTGACGCGGACTCATTTGTTGATAAAGATGCGCTCACGGAAATTGCGCGCGCTTTCAATGAAGACCGCGAGATTATGGCAGTCACCCCAATACTTATCGTTCACGAACCAAAGACCATTCTCCAAAAAATGCAGAAGACCGAGTATTATGCCGGCGCGTTTCTCAGGAGGATGCTCTCTCCGCTTGACGGTATTTTTGTTACCCCGGGACCATTTTCTATTTTTCGCAAAGAAGTATTTGATAAAATCGGGATTTACAAGAGAGCGCACAACACCGAAGATATGGAGTTCGCGCTCCGTATGCAATCTCACCATATGCGCATACGCAATGTGCATACGGCGCATGTTTATACCACAACACCAGGGACACTCTATACGCTCTATCGACAACGACTCCGTTGGACATACGGAATAATGAAGAACACTCTTGACTATCGTTTTATGTTATTTCGTCGCGAATACGGACTTCTCGGTATGATTGTCCTCCCTCTCTCCCTTATGGGTGTGTTCATTTTCCTTTACAATTTCGGTTTTATTGCATTTTATGCAAGTAAAAATATCGTAGGGAAAATAATAGAGATTAGCGTTGTGGGAGTGTATTCTTCTCTCCCCCATTTCAATCTATTCTTTCTCAATACTGATTTTACTTCTCTCCTCTTGTATATTCTTCTTGGTATAGGGATTTTTTTTATTTGGAATGGCACAAGGATTACCGAAGGGAAATTCCGCCTTACTTTAAGTGTCTTCTATTTTGTCATTCTTTATGGTATTGTTGCCCCACTGTGGCTTACGCGCGCGACCTTTAATGTCGCTTTTGCCAGAGGCACCAAATGGAGATAAGGGAAGATAAAAACTGAAAACGAAAAAATCTTTTTTATATTTTCGTTTTAATTTTTAAATTTGAAATATGCGTACTAAAATAGAAACAAAAAAATATTTAATTGTTCTCGCCATAACCACCTTGGTCTTTTTTGGCGCGCTTCTGGTAAGCAATCACTTCTCGGAAAAACGGCTTGCCGAGATAAAATCAATAGAAAATAATATCTCTCTCGATATTCTTTCCTCCGAAACTCAGTTTGCGCTCCTGAAAGAGTCTTCATGTAAAGCAATAGATCATTCGACCGCGTTTTCTGAAGAGCTTAATGAGCTTGCTCAAAAACTCTCCTATATGGAAGAAAATCTCGGGGACAAAAACGCCGATGTCCTTAACCTTAAAAAATACTATTCACTCCTTCAAACAAAAGACTATCTTCTCATTGGAAAAGTTAATGAAAAATGCGGGATAAAACCCATTACGATTATTTATTTTTATTCAAATAGAGGAGACTGCGCCGATTGCAAAAAAGAAGGATATGCCCTTACGAAACTTCGCGAAGAATACCCTGAACTGCGCATTTATTCATTTGACTACAACCTCGACCTCTCGGTGGTAAAGACGATGAAATCGATCTACCTTATCAAAAATACTCTCCCCGCTCTAGTTATCTCAGATGAATCTTATTATGGTTTCAAAGATCCTGAGGAAATAGAAAAGATTATTCCTCAACTCAAAAAGATTCGGCAAGCGCGCGAAAAAGCCACAACGGCAACGAGTACAAGGAAATAGAAGATAGAAGATAAAAAAATCCGCCTAAAGGCGGATTTTTTTATCTTCTATCTTCTACCCTTCCCTCTCTATCAAATCCATAAATTCGAGAACTTCCGCCGTATAAGTCGGAACAACCGAGTTATTGTAATAATGAAGTTTCTCAATAAGTGTCTTGTCTTTGTAATATTGCGTCGTATGAGGGTTGTTTCCCCCCAAATTAAGCGCTATGGTTTCAATAGCGGTATCATAATCACTAAACTTAATTTTACACGACCCCCAGCCAAAAGGATTGTATCCGCACGCAAACCTGCCCCCCGATGATTCCTTTATGGCAATAGCGGGAAGCAAACGCCAATCAATATCATTTTTTTCAGCTTCAGCGATCATTTTAGAACCGTACCCCTCGAGAGGCATATTGCGTTCTGCAAAATATGCATCGATTTTAGAAGCGTGATCGTCCCGGATAGATGATCCGTCTATAAATCTTTCAACCTGATGTATGGGAGGAATCTGATTTTGCAATAGAGCAAAGGGAGAGCTTGCCGTAAGAAACGGAATAAGAGCGAGCCCCCGCATAAATTGTATTTTTTGTTTTTTCATAAATGGCGGTTATGCAATTGGTTTCCTTGAATGAATCAAAAGGAATCGATTGTGCCATCCCTCGGCCTCCGCCAACAATGGGTCCTTAACGAAAAAAGCACCTTACTAGGGTGCAATTAATCTTGTTGATTGCTGGTAAAGATTAGCATATTCAGTTCAAAAAATCAATGATTTTGATTGCTTTTGAGTGGTGTATTTATGAAGATAAACTGTAAAATAAGGAGATTTTAGAATATTGGTTAATACCCTATTTATTGGCAAAATACGAGAGAATGACCGAATGATAACAGACACAACACCCTTATTTAAAATATGGAGGTCGCACCTCCATATGGAGGTGCGACCTCCATATTTTAAATAAGGGTGTTGTGTCTGTTATCATTCGGTCATT
>JACQCY010000025.1 GCA_016201355.1 Candidatus Yonathbacteria bacterium
CATATGTCTTTTCTATTTTCTACAAATCCATTACCGGCAGAATACCTCCCCTCTTTATAGAATCGGCGATAGACATAAGCAGAAAATTCAACTTTGGATTTTTGAAGAATGGGATTTTTTGGGGTTGGCCATCTTCTCATACGACCGTTGCTTTTGCGATGGCGGTAACCTTGATAATACTCTACCCCAAAAATAAAATCTTAAAATATGGGGCACTCATCTATGCTCTCTATATAGGACTCGGCGTTTCCATAAATATCCATTGGTTCTCTGAATTCATTGCTGGAATTATCTTTGGGAGCATAGTGGGAGTTGTGGTAGGTACATACTTCAAGAATCAAACAAAAAGGGCCTAGCTAGGGGCCCTTTTCTTTTCCTCATTCTTAATTTGATTAACGAGCCACATCACATCAATGGAGAAGAACATCCGGAGAATATCTAGATAAACCTTTCTCCGTTGTTTTTCCAGAGGGATAAGCCACTCTATTTCAATATGGCATATCCTACAAAGAAATATTGTATTGTTGTTTTCTAATCCATCTCCGAAATGCCTTCTTGGGAAGATATGGTGGTGGCTGTTAGCCACCCTGTGCAAACATTTTGGACAGATTGGTATTTTTTCTTTTCTCCTGTCTTTTTTGTGGTAATCTGAATACCGTTCTTTTCTTCTTCTATTTCTCCTTGGCATCTCTACGCTCCTTTATTTATGTTATCCACCAACTTCTTCTTATTTTATACCATAAGACCAATCAATCTTCAACATATATTTTCTATTCTCTTTATTTTACATAGAAAATACCGTATACTAATCAATATGAATGATCTGAAAGAATCTCTGCGACCTGTTTTTGGCGGTGAAATTATTGATGACAAAAAATCTCTCGAGGCTTATGGTAATGACGCGAGTATTTTTGAAATCATTCCCACTCTTGCGCTCAAGCCAAAGAATCCTCAAGATATCAAAAACATCGTGTGTTTCATATCTGAACATAAAAAAGAAAACCCTACCCTCTCTCTCACCCCCCGCGCTGCGGGTACCGGTATGGCAGGAGGCGCGCTCACTTCTTCTCTTGTCCTTGATATGAAAAATTTAAACGCCATAAAGGAGGTGACGGATGATTATGCCATTCTAGAACCCGGAGTATTTTATCGCGACCTCGAAAAAGCGACACTCGTTCGCAACCGCATTATGCCGTCCTACCCTGCTTCAAAAGATCTCTGCGCAGTAGGCGGTATGGTGGGGACAAACGCTTCAGGAGAAAAAACGCTCACCTATGGAAGTACCGAACGCTATGTTCAAAATCTAAAAGTGGTACTTGCTGACGGCAATGAGTACTCGTTTGGACCACTCAATAAAAACGAGCTCGACGAAAAAATGAAGCTCGCCACCTTTGAGGGAGAAATATATCGAAAGCTTTATACTCTCATTGAAGAAAATTATGAGGAAATAAAATCCGCAAAACCAAAGGTGAGCAAAAACTCCACTGGATACGCTCTCTGGAATGTTTGGGACAGGAAAACTTTTGACCTCACCAAACTTTTTACGGGAAGCGAGGGCACGCTTGGCATCACCACGGAGATTACCTTTAAGCTTATTAAACCCAAAAATGAGTCAGCGCTCCTCGTCCTCTTTATAAAAGACCTCTTCACTCTGCCCGCTATCGTAAACAAAGTACTCGAGCACAAGCCAGAGAGTCTTGAATCCTTTGACGACAATACCTTCAAATTTGCAATTCGATTTTTCCCTGACATCGTCAAGTCGCTCAAAGCAGGCATTGTTTCTCTGGGTATAAGTTTTCTTCCTGAATTTTTAATGGTACTCACCGGTGGTGTTCCTAAACTCATCCTCCTCGCAGAATTTACCGGCGATAACAAGGATGAGGTTGTGGAGCGGGCTCGTGTCGCGCAAAAAGATATGGAACAATTTGGCATAAAAACACACTTTGCAAAGACGGATGCTGATGCAAAGAAGTATTGGACAATCCGCCATGAGAGCTTCAATCTTCTCCGCAAGCACGGCTCGGGGAAACGCACCGCGCCATTTATCGACGATATTATTGTTGCCCCAGAGCATCTTCCGGAGTTCTTGCCTCGCCTGACAAAAATTCTCGAGGGATATGGACTCCTCTACACGATTGCCGGACATATTGGTGATGGCAATCTCCACATTATCCCCTTGATGAATCTTCGAAAAAAAATAGAGCGTGACACTATTATCGAGCTTGAACAAAAAGTGTTTGATCTCGTATTTGAGTTTAAGGGCTCAATGTCCGCAGAACACAATGACGGACTTATCCGCACGCCATTCCTCAAACAGATGTATGGGGAAAAAATTTATAAACTTTTTGAAGAAACAAAAAATATTTTTGATCCGCAGAATATCTTTAACCCGGGCAAAAAAGTCTACGGCAACACTCTAAATTTCATTAAAGAGCATATTGATAAGGTGTACTAACTCCCGAAAAATAGCCTGTAATTTTACGAAGGAAGGACCTTCGTAAAATTACAGGCTATTTTTTATTTCTGTGAATTTTATGAGTTAATTTATTTTGTTTCTACCCCACAATCCGCGCAAACATTAGGTGCTGATTCGCGTCTTTGTCCACTTAGGATATTAACCCCTCTTTGATCAACAAGATAGGACCCTCCTTCGTGGGGCGCCATAAGGGCAACAATGGAAGCGTAGATGATCTCTGCGGCGCCTGCGACGGCAAAGATAAGGAGAATCACCCATGCAAGAGAGAATATTTCCATAATCGCCGAATAATAAAGAGCGAGAGAAATGAGCGCCATCCATATCCCCATACACCACGGACACCCGAGGAGATTGGACACAATGAGGCGGATACCCTTTATCGGTTTTTCGCATCGCATATAGGTAGCTCCCGTTAGTGGATCTTTCACGAAAACTTTTTCCATACAGAGATCTCTCAACCATTCAGTAATATGATCAGCCACAAGAAGTCGCGTGAGGCGAAATGTTGCGAGGGCGATAATTATGAAGTGAAAAGGGGAAATCTGAGCAAGAGCACGGACATCAAATACCTCACTCATAGATACAACATAAAATAATATTCCTACAAAGATGATAGAGATAATAATGTTCCAAAAGTACTGGTTGTACCGCGTTTCTTTTAATTCAAGATTGTTCATAGGTTACCGTAAAATTATTTTAATATCCTCATTTCATTTTCATACCGGGCATAGTCGCTTCTGTTGTTGTAGCGCCGTTTACCGCTGAGAATATATCGGGATTCTCTGCGCCTTTTACCATTGCGGTGGCCCACGCGCCTTTGTTCATACGCGCAAGCGCATGGTCTACAAGGATAAGCCGACCCGGCACTTCCGCAACAAATTCAACGACTGCCGCGCCCCCTGCGGGAATAATAGTCGTCTGCACATTCTTAAAGAGAGCGGAGCCCAAGCCCATCGCTCCTTCAGGATAAACTGTGTCAAAAATCTCGCCGATGATATGGAACGAAGAGACGAGGTTCACTCCGCCATTACCAACGAATATACGCACGCGGTCACCGCGATTGATCTCCATACCGGTCTTTTTTTCTATACGCCCATTAAAGGTAACATAGGTTGGATTACCGTCTACAAGCTTTTGCGCGTCAAAGACTGTCAGGCCTTGGCGACCGATGTCCCCCATGGTATAGAGTTCCCCCTGCATCACATAAAACTCTTTGTCCACTTTTGGCAAACCTTCTTTCGGTTCCACGAGGATAAGTCCGTACTGTCCGTGAGAATTGTGCGCACTGACATTTGCGGTTGCGCAATGGTACACATACAGTCCCGGTTGCACCGCTTTCCATTTGAATGTTTTGGTTTCTCCCGGCTTTACATTCGTAAGGGTAGCACCACCGCCCGGGCCATTGACGGAATGAAGGTCGATGTTGTGCGAGTGAAGGCTCGTCTTGTCATTGGTAAGCGCAAGAATAATCGTATCACCCTCTCGCACGCGAAGCATCGGACCGGGAACCTGACCGTTAAATGTCCAAAAATTAAAGAAGACATTGGGCGCAACTTCCGAAATCACCTCTTTTGCCGTAAGATTGATCTTTACCGTTTCTGCTGTTGTGCGGGTGATGGGCGCCGGCACCGCATTATAATCTGCGCCAATATCAGC
>JACQCY010000026.1 GCA_016201355.1 Candidatus Yonathbacteria bacterium
CTATCAGCTCGTATGAATTGACTGATAGGGCTATCCTATCACACGGTGAAATAAAGTCAATCCAAAAAAATTTTACTCTCCAAACGGCACACCGATAATCTCAAAGAATTTTGTTGCTTCTTTCTTACCCTTTGCGGTGGTGACGATAGTTATCGCCATACCAAATACATCGCGAACATCCTCGTCTGCGGTCTCAGGGAATATCGTCTGTTCTTTGATTCCCAAAGTGATATTACCGATCTCATCAACACTTTTTTTGTTAAAGCCGCGAAAATTGCGCGTACGAGGAATCGTTACATTAAAGAGTTTGTCGAGGAACCCCATCATACGCGCGCCACGCAAGGTTACCGCAACGCCGATCTTGTCTCCCGCGCGAACCTTAAAAGTCGCAATGGATTTCTTTGCTACGCGAAGCGAGGGCTTTTGCCCCGTGATCTTCATAAGACGATCTGACACCATTTCGTTTCTGTTTTTGTCTTTTGAATTGCCCGTAGCTGTGGACACCACAACTTTTACCAGACGAGGCGTAGCGAGCTTGTTTTTATAACCAAACTCGCCTTTCATTGCTTCATATGCCTTTGCTTGTTTCTCTTTGGTTGATAGTATTGTTGATTTCATTTTTTTATTTAGAGGATTGAGGAACTTTCAGAACATTGCATCCGAACTCCCTCGTACCTGTTCTTATTTAATCTCACTACCGCTTTTCTTTGCAATACGCACATTTTTTCCCGCAATCTCTTTGATGCCAACGCGCGTGCGCTCATTGTTCTTTGGATCAATGACCATTATATTAGAAGCGTGGAGAGGCATTGCGCGCTCCACAATCTGCCCTGAAGCGCCTTTTGCGCGGCCTTTTTCGTGTATTTTAGAGATATTGGCTCCATCCACCACGACGCGGCAAAGCCGAGGAAAAACATTGAGGATTTTCCCTTTTTTCCCTTTATCTTTTCCAGCGATAATTATTACATTGTCTCCTTTTTTGAGTTTCATAATATTTATTGTTTATTGTTCCCCGCACCCTTCTATTTTCTATTTGCTACTTACTATTTTCTATTTACTACCCTACACCACCTCCGGAGCGAGCGACCCCGCATTTTGGTATCCTCTTTCTATTATCTCGCGGGGAATAGGGCCAAAGATGCGTCCCGCTTTTATTTCGTTTCCTTTCTTTGTTTTCTCTATAATAACAACGGCATTATCGTCAAAACGCATATACGATCCGTCTTTGCGACGGAAAGCATTGCGCGTTCGCACGACGAGCGCGGTGAGAACATCTTTTTTCTTTACACTCTTGCGCGAATCAGCCACTTGGACCGAAAGGACGACAAGGTCGCCAATGCAAGCTACGCGTCTTTTTGCTCCACCGAGAACTTTGAAAACTCGACCGATCTTTCCGCCTGAGTTATCGGTGATTTTGACAATTGATTGTGGTTGAATCATAGGGGTAGTTAATAATAGAATAATAAATAGTTAATAGTTGAATTTGAGTAAGTATTTTGATATTTCACTATTTCGCTGTTTTAATATTAATTGTTCATTGTTTGCCGATGACTTTGAACGACTTGTCTTTTGAAAGCGGGCGACACTCCTCGATAATGACATTGTCCCCCTCTTTGTAGATATTGCCTTCGTCGTGGGCTTTGTACTTCTTGGATACTTTTCTGAATTTAGCATACTTGGGGTGTTTTACAAATCGATTTACCAAAACCGTAACCGTCTTGGACATCTTATCCGAAACAACAACGCCCATAATATTCTTTTTTGTTTTTTTAATGGATTCCATAGTATTTATTCGCTTTTATTTTTACGAGCGTTGAGAGATGTCAATGCGCGGGCGATCTCTTTTCGTACGAGACGAATCGGCATCATCCCCTTTTTTGCGCTTCCCGCAACCTTAAAACGGTCAGCGCGAAGACCCTCCCTCTTTTCATTGATGAGTTTTGTTATTTCTTCCACGCTTTTTTTATCAAAATCAGTCATTTTTTTGTAATGGTTAACGACGAACTATTTTTGTCTTCACCGGAAGTTTTGCTCCTGCTTTGTGAAGAGCTTTGACTGCCGTTGCCTCGTCTACTCCATCAACTTCAAAGAGTACGCGACCGGGACGAACTTCAAACACATATCCTTGCGGGTCTCCTTTGCCTTTACCCATTCCCATTTGCGCTGGTTTTTGCGTATACGGTCGGTCAGGAAAGATGCGAATCCACATCTTGCCGACTTTGGTAATCGTGCGACCAATAACCTTGCGCGACGCTTCGATCTGATTTGACTTTATGCGCGCGGAAGTCTCAGCTTTGAGTCCAAACGAACCAAAAGAAAGCGTCGTCCCGCGTGTTTCCGGTTTCAAGAGACGGGCAACACTCTTGCGAGCATTTTGCCATTTTCTGAATTTTACTTTTTTAGGGAATAACATAATAGTAGCTTAATCAAAATATATAAACATCTACATTATCTGCGTGGCAAGCGCTTTTTTCTTGTCTTCTGCGAAAATCTGCCCTTTGTATATCCATACTTTAATACCGATAGCGCCGTAGGGAAGACGAGCGGTCTGCTGAGCATAGTCAATGTCCGCGCGAAAAGTCTGGAGGGGAATACCTCCGCGACGAATCTGCTCAAAACGAGCCATATCTGCGCCACCAAGACGACCCGAGATGGCAATGCGCGCGCCTTTTACATCACGATTCGCCATTACTTTCTCGATCGTCTTCTTTAAGACCATACGAAACGGTAAACGCTTTTCAAGCCCCTCGGCAACCATCTCAGCGACAATTTCAGCGCTTGATTCAGGCGAGCGAACTTCCTCAATATCAAGTTTAAAATCTTTAGGAACATTGATCTTCTTTCGAAAAGCCTCTTTTAAAATATCGTTTTTGAGTTTTACCGCCCCCTCTCCCGCGCGACCGATAATAAGTCCCGGGCGCGCCGTCCTTATCACAATACGAAAAGTTTTTGCATTGCGTTCTATTTCAATGCCCGCAATATGATTGCCACGAAGACGGTTTTCAAGGAAACTCCTGATGAGGATATCCCCTTTAAGAAAATCCTTGTATTCTTTTTTCACACCAAACCAACGAGACTTCCAGTCACGGATGATTCCGAGTCGATGAGAAAATGGATGTACGGTATGAGTCATGGGGGTAGGTTTTAGGTTTTAGGTTTTAGGTTTTAGGGATTTTCCTTTTGGTTTTGCAACCGCTTTCACTTTTGCAAGAGCTACTTTTTTTGATACCTTTGGCGATTCTTCACTTTTTACTTTCGACTTTTTACCCCGTAAACTCGCTTCGCTCTCACGGGGCATGCTTTCAACTTGCGATTGAGCTCCAAGCTCAATGATGATATGACTTGTATGCTTATGAATAGGGTTTGCGGAACCGTGTGAGCGAGGCAGAGAGCGCTTCATAATCATCCCTTGATCAACGCGTACTTCTTTTACCGAAAGAGTGCTTTGTTCAATACCATTGTTTTCTTTTGCGTTGGCAACGGCCGAGAGCAAGAGTTTTTTTATAGCGCCTGATGCACGTTTAGGGAGAGCGTCAAGTTCCACAAGCGCGTTTGGAACAGTCTTGCCTTTTATAAGATTGGTGACAAGACGCACTTTGCGCGGCGCCTGACGATAGCTTTTGAGGTATGCTTTCATAATTATTTTTTAGCGGCAGGAGCAGTTTCAGATTTTGCGGCTTGAGCGGCAGCGATTTCACCTTCTTTTTTCTTCTGCTCAAGCTCTTTCTGCATTTTACCGCCGTGAAGCACGAATTTCTTTGTGGGGGAAAACTCTCCGAGCCTGTGCCCCACCATATCTTCTGTTACTCGGACTTCAATGTGCGTTTTACCATTATACACACCAAAAAGAAAACCTATCATTTCTGGCGCGATTTGACTTGCCCGTGACCAAGTTTTGATCATCGGCTCGTTCTGTGGGTTCTTGCCTGAAATCTTCTTAAGAAGTTTCGGTTCGGTAAATGGTCCTTTTTTAAGTGATCGTGTCATTATTTAAGATAGAAAACATCCAGCACTTATTTTACTACATTAGATGAAAGACGGGAACACAATGTAGAAATACCTAGGCAGATCTCGCAATCCTTTGGTATAGTAAAATATAAGTGCTGGACGAGTTGCATCTTATCAAATCGACACAAATAGTCAAGGGACTATTTAATGTAACATAAGATATGCAACTCATATATTAAAATATGAAAATGCGAAAAAATCCAAAAGAAATCATTGTTTCTTTGAAAACTACGGGGTCAGCAATTAAGACTGGTGAGCTGGTGAGAGCTTTAAGCTCTCACCAAAGCTCTCATTACATTACGGTCTTACAAACAAATATAATTACTATTAGCCGCAAGAGCAGTTGGGGTAAGAACATTAACTACCTCTCCAGATTCCTTCCAATAAGACAAAGATGGACCGTAACTACCGGCCTGATTGTAACAATAATATCGATAGGCATATGTCCCTGAAGGAATGCCATCACCCGTCATATTATTGATAGGATCTACAGGATCACTCGGCATAAACTTGCCATTTGTAAGAAAAGTCATAAATCCTGTCCCTTACGAACTATAATCCCAACCCCCACTATTAGCATCGCTATATCCTGTTGCTCCTAGGCATACTGAACCGCTCGTTTTAGGCAAACATCCATTCTTGAAATAGTACATATGGTAAATCCTCTAGTCTTTTTGTATGATAATCTCATCTAATTACTTATCAAAGAAAAGGACGAGCGACACACAGACATACGATAAGTGTATCATACTCAATACCTTTAACAAAAGTAATATCTGTGGATAATATTATGGAGGTGCGACCTCCATATATTCATAAAGTGAACAAAACTACCTATACACATCATGTGTTCCAACATCTAAATAATATGTTGTTCCTTTTTCTATTTTGATTATGATTCTGTAAGAAAAGTTTGCAGAAAATGCGTGCCATGTTTTGAACTTCCCATGCAATTTGTGAAGTTTGACAACCCCTGTATTATTCCCCTTCTCAAACAATTTAACTGCTCGAAACACATCGTCCTGCACCGCCTCATCGCATTTTTTAAGCGACCGCAGGAAGCGCGCCGTATATAAATACTGCATACTAAAATTGTTTAATAAGCTTCTTTAAATCCCCTTTGTATACTCGTCCATCCCTAATATCTGCCTCTGCGACATTTAAACGAGAAAGCGCACGCTCCTCTCGTAAGCGCGTAAGAGCAAAGCGCACGAGATGCGCCTTTGAATCACTCGTGCCTGCGCGGAGCTCGTCACTAATAAAAGACTCAAGCTCTTTGGTAATTGGTACCGTGATAGTGGTCATATACTATATACTAATACTATGCGGTAGTACTTGTCAAATCAACACTTGCAAACAATCGTGACTGTGGATCGTACCCATTATCTCTTATCCCTTGTCCCCATTATCCCTGAGGTCTCACCTCTGAGAATCACCGGATTATTTACTTCAATAATTCACACATATAGCGAAAGCTCTTATACCGAAGCCCGTAGAAGTGCCGCAATACCATGCATTATCATAATATGCTCCATTAGCATTAGTGGGGAATGAATGGCGCAGATCTTGCGCAGACATATTCCAACAGCCACCTCCTATAACAGCTTTGTTGGGGGAACAGATGGCTACGACACCAGTAGAGCCATCAGCAGTCATTACTTCATAACCCATTGTTGTGATTTCTTTCCCGCCTGCTGTCGTTTGTATTGTTCCATCAGGAAATTTAATACCGTCTACTCCAGCGGTGCCACCG
>JACQCY010000024.1 GCA_016201355.1 Candidatus Yonathbacteria bacterium
GACTATGTATACGATACTATAGTATCGTATACATAGTCAATGAGAGAATAGATTTTCTACGAGTTTTTTGAAATTTTCTGATTTTTCCATATTCTATATTCCATATTCTATATTCAATTTTTCATATTCCATATTCAATATTCAATATTCCATATTCAATATTCAATATTCAATATTCCACCCACGCTACCTTCTATTTTTCAGCGCGTGATGGATGGTGTCTCGGTCGGAATATTCAAGCTCGGTACCCGTGGATAGTCCGCGCCCGAGGGATGTAATGATGATACCAAGTTCCTTGGTAGTAGGAGTGATTGTCTTTATAATATATTCGCGCGTGAAATCACTTTCGGGATTTGAGGAGAGGGCGAGTATGATTTCTTGGAGTCCTTCGGGCGCGCCTTTTTTAATGCGAGCAATAAGTTCATTGATACGAATTTTTGTCGTAGGATCGGGAGTGAGTACAGGAATAGTCCCTCCGAGAATAAAATATTTTCCCGTATAATTCCCGCTTCGCTTCACACTTTCAAAATCAGTGTCTTTTTCAACAACAAGAATGGTCGTGTTGTCGGTATCGTTCACACAGATATCGCATACATTGTTCTCAGATAGTTTCCCATTGTTTGTATAAAAACGAAAACACTCCCCGCATCGAGTAATTGATTTCTGAAGAATTGAGATCTCGTACGCTAGTTGTTCCACAAAATGCGGATTTTGCGCAAGGAGAAAATATACAAACCGTTTCGATTGTCGCGTCCCGATACCGGGAAATTTCATAAATAGGGAAGTGAGATTATCAATGCGTGGCATAAAGAAGGAGAAAATAGTAAATAGAAAGTAGAAAATAGAATTTAAAAATCATCCGTCACGCCGGCGCGGTTTGCGAATTCTTGGTGGTTTTTATCAATAGAAATGAATGTTGATTTTTCTTCATCAAAATAGAGTTTAATGGCGCCGACGGGGCCGTTACGGTGTTTTTCGATGAGAATCTCCGCGATGTTGGTCTTTTCCGCATTGCGGTCTTGTTTGTCTTCGCGGTGGATGAACATCACGACATCCGCGTCCTGCTCGATAGAACCCGAGTCGCGGAGGTCAGAGAGCTTTGGTTTACCCCCACGGCTCTCGACGGCGCGCGAGAGCTGAGAGAGGGCAATAACTGGCACATCAAGATCTTTGGCAAGCCCTTTGAGCGAGCGAGAGATTTCAGTGACTTGGTTTACCATTGAGTCGTACTGTTTGCTTGTCGTCATAAGTTGCAAGTAGTCGACAATAATAAGTCCAAGCCCGTGTTCGCTTTTAAGTTTGCGCGCCGCGCTCCGCATTTTCATAATGGATGTGCCCGCTTGATCATCGATAAAGATCGGCGCCTTGGAAAGCCGTTCGAGCGCCGCTCTGATCTGGTCAAATTCAGAATCGAGGTTGAGCTTTCCTGTGCGAAGTCTCCACGCATTTACACGGGCCTCGGCGGCGAGCATACGGTCGATGATCTGTTGCGTGTTCATTTCGAGAGAAAAGATACCGACCGGAACATTGTATTTTATTGCGGTCTGGCGCGCGATATCGAGAGCAAGGGTCGTCTTTCCCATACTTGGGCGCGCCGCGAGAATGATGAGGTCTGATTTTTGAAAGCCCGAAAGCATCGTGTCAAGTTCATTAAATCCGGTAGGAACACCACGAAGTTGCCCGCCCCCTTTATGGATACTGTCGAGTCGCTCCCACGCTTCATCAAGTGTTTCTTTGATGCTCACGAATTTTTTCGTAACACTTGCCTGCGTGATCGAATATATCTTCTTCTCCGCTTCGTCTAGTACCGTTTCCACTTCGTCTATTTCATTGTAGCCGAGCTCGGAGATATGTTCGGCGGCATCGATGAGCGTGCGGAGAATATGTTTCTTCTGCACGATCTCGGCATAGTGTTTTGCATTGGTTGAAGAAGGGACAAGATCAACAAGCTCGGTAAGATAGCTCCCTCCTCCTATATTTTCAAATTTACCCCGTTCTTTAAGACGAGAAGATAGTGAAAGAAAATCAATGGGCTCGTGTCGCCCGTGAAGTTCTATCATTGCGTCAAACAAAAGGCGGTGTTTGTCGACATAAAAAGAATCGCGGTTCACCACATCAGATATTTCATACATCCCCTCGGGACGCACCATAAGCGACCCTAAAAGGGCTTTTTCCGTATCGATGTTTTGCGGAGGAATACGCGGGCTTCGCGATTTGAACGGTTTATCTGCCATATGTGCCAGTCTACCACAGTACAAAACAGAGGGAAATTATTTTTGGGGAGATTAGGGTGGAAATACTGGGGATAGATAAATATTGAATTTAGGATTTTTTTCTGGTATTATATCGCTTATATGTCCTATGATTTTTCAGGTTTTAAAAAGAAAACAGAGGGAGTGAAGGAGCATTTGGGCAAAGAGCTTTCGACGATACATACGGGGCGCGCAAATGTTGCTCTTCTCGATATGGTGTCGATTGAATCGTATGGCGCGCGTCTTGCTATCCCTCATGTTGCAACCATTACGAGCGAAGATGCGCGAACGCTTCGTATTGTGCCGTGGGAGAAATCAAACGGTAAAGAAATAGAGAGAGCGATCAATGAAGCAAATCTCGGCCTCTCGGTTTCCGCCGATGATTCAGGTCTTCGTGTCTCTTTCCCTCCGCTCACGACCGAGAGGCGTATTGCCTTTACGAAGATCGCGCGTGATAAAGTGGAAGAAGCGCGCATTGCTGTCAGGAATGAACGAGAAAAGACCAAAAATGATATCATTGCCAAGGAGCGCGATAATGAGATGAGTATTGATGAGAAAAAGATTGCGCTTGAAACTTTACAAAAGCTTGTTGATGACGCGAACAGCGCTATCGATGTTCTCGGAGAGAAGAAGGAGAAGGAGATACTGGGTGAATAATTTTAAATTACAAATTTTGAATTTTAAATCAATTTAAAATGTTTAAAAATTTATTACCAAGGGCGGGCCTTTGGGAGTGATGCATTAAGACCCGCCCTTGGTAACTTCTATTTAATAATCTAGATTTAAAACTTAAAATTCCCCATGAGTATTTTGCTATTCATCATCATTCTCGGCATTCTCGTCTTTGTTCACGAGTTTGGGCATTTTATTGCTGCAAAGAAAGCGGGTGTTCGTGTTGATGAATTTGGCATCGGTCTTCCTCCTCGCTTATGGAAGAAAAAAATTGGCGAGACGATATATTCGATAAACTTATTTCCCGTGGGAGGTTTTGTAAAGATCTTCGGTGAAAATCCCGACGAAGAATCTATCGGGGGAGAGGACTCCAAGCGAAGTCTGTTCCATAGCTCGAAACTCACCCAAGGGTGGATCATAAGCGCGGGTATCATTTTTAACCTTTTATTTGCATGGGTTCTCATCACTTCCGGATTTATTATAGGAGTTCCTTTTTCTTCCGATGACCTTTTGTATGGTTCTCGCGTAAAAGACGCATTTGTGCTGATCTCAGGAGTTGCCCCAAGATCTCCCGCATTGACTGCCGGGCTCAAAGAGGGGGATCGAATCGTTTCACTTTCTGCCGAGGGGGAAGAACTTCCCCACCCTACCATTTCAGCAACACAAGATTTCATCGCTTCCCATAGTGTCCTCACTATTTCCTACTTGAGGGGAGAAGAATTGAAAACCGTTACTGTTCGCCCTGAAGACGGCTTAAAAGAAGGCGCAAAGGCAATAGGTATTTCTCTTGATATCGTGGGGACACTAAAACTTCCTGTCCATCAAGCCCTCTACGCGGGGAGTACGATTACCATATCCATTATTAAATCCACGGTAGTCGGGCTTTTTGAATTCTTCAAAAATATTTTTTCGGGGACGGCGGGTTTTTCGGATATTTCCGGTCCTATTGGTATCGTGGGGGCGGTTAAAAATGCTTCGTCCCTCGGTTTTTCTCACCTCATTTATCTCACGGCTCTTATCTCCATAAATTTGGCGGTAATAAATATTTTCCCTTTTCCCGCGCTTGATGGAGGGAGATTATTTTTCATTGTTATTGAAACGATCAAAAGATCTCCTCTTCGTCCATCCTTTGTGAATACGATAAATGGTATCGGCTTCGCTCTCCTCATCCTTCTTATGGTGGTGGTAACATACGGTGATATTATAAAGATTGCGCATCAGTAGCAATAATTGATTGAACAAAAAGAAGAGACTCTCTCTATTGCTGGGCGCAAATTTGATACCTGTGGTCTTTTAAGGTAATATGCGATATATGCGACAACGAACGCTTTTTACAAAAACCCGCAAAGAAGCTCCCTCGGACGAGGTGGCAAAAAATGCAAAACTCCTTATTCGAGCGGGGTTTGTTGATAAGCTCCAAGCGGGAGTTTATTCGTACTTACCACTCGGTCTTCGTGTGTTAAAAAAGATAGAACAGATCATCCGCGAGGAAATGAATGCTGTGTGCGGGCAAGAGATCCTCATGCCGTCGCTTCACCCGAAAGAAAATTGGCAGACAACGGGTCGCTGGGATACGATGGACGATCTTTATAAAGTCTCGGATACATCGGGGAGAGAAAATGCTCTCGGCGCAACTCACGAAGAGATTGTGGTGCCTCTCGTTAAACAATTTGTCTCGTCCTATCGAGACCTTCCTTTTTCTGTCTATCAGTTTCAAAATAAATTTCGTATGGAACTTCGCGCGAAATCAGGTATATTGCGAGGGAGAGAATTTATTATGAAAGATATGTATTCATTTCATAAAGATGAAACAGACCTCAAGAATTTTTATGATAAGATGAAAAAATCGTACGAGCGGGTGTTTGAGAGATTCGGCATAGGAGAAAAAACATACCTTACTTTTGCCGGGGGAGGAAGTTTTTCGAAATACTCACACGAGTTTCAGACAGTAACACCTGCGGGAGAAGATACTATCTATATTTGCGATATTTGCCATATTGCCATCAATAAAGAAATTATCGAAGACCAGAATCATACTTGCCCTCTTTGCGGAAATAAAAATCTTCGTACGGAAACCGCGGTGGAGGTGGGGAATATCTTTGAGCTGAAAACAAAATATTCCGCGCCATTTGACCTTTCTTATAAAGACGAAGAAGGGAAAGATCAACCCGTAATTATGGGGTGTTACGGTATTGGGCTTGGACGCGTGTTTGGTACGGTGGTTGAGGCATATGGCGACGACAAAGGGCTCGTGTGGCCGCGCGAGATTGCGCCATTTGCGGTTCATTTGGTTGAAATCTTGTCAGCAAATATACGCGTGCGTGAGGAGACGGAAAAGTTTTATAATGAACTTATAGGGCAAGGAATTGATGTTCTTTGGGACGATCGCGATCTGCGCGCGGGTGAGAAATTTGCCGATAGCGATCTCATTGGCATTCCTTTTCGTGTTGTTGTTTCAGAAAAAACACTCACGGAAGGCAAGTTTGAGATCAAAGCGCGCGCGACAGGGGAAGTGTCAATGGTCGATCGAGATGAGTTAATAAAGTTTATAAAGTCCGTAAAGTTAAAAGTAAATACGGATGCGTGCCCTACTTTATAAACTTTATGAACTTTTAACTTTACTAACTTATTTACTATGTTTGAGAAATTTTATCAACTTTTTTCCAATGATATTGGCATCGACCTCGGTACTGCGAATACTTTGGTGTATGTGCGCGATCATGGCATTGTCTTGAACGAACCCTCTGTTGTTGCGGTCAATCAAAAGACCGGCACCGTGGTGTCTATTGGCGCGCACGCAAAGCAAATGCTCGGCCGTACTCCGGAACATGTGGTCGCTATTCGTCCGCTTGTTGATGGAGTAATTTCAAATTTTGAGGTAACCGAGGAAATGCTTACCTATTTGATAAATAAGGCAAATAAGGTTTCGAGAAAAAGCATTCGCCCACGTATTGTTGTTGGGGTTCCTTCGGGGATTACCAGCGTTGAGATTCGCGCAGTGTATGATGCGGCAAAGAATGCTGGCGCGCGAGAAGTGCATATTGTCGAGGAGCCAATGGCGGCAGCTATTGGCATTAAACTTCCCGTCAACGATCCGGTAGGGAGTATGATTATCGACATAGGAGGAGGGACGACTGATATTGCCGTCATCTCTCTGGGGGGTATCGTAAAATCAAAAAATTTACACATTGCCGGAGATCATCTCAACAGTGATATTATAAATTATGCGCGCGATGAATTTCGGGTGCTTATCGGCGAACGAACAGCTGAGAGTATAAAAATCGCTATTGGGAGCGCGCGCAAGGGGACAGAGTCAATGGAGGCGGCCATTCGCGGGAGGGATCTTGTTACGGGGCTTCCTCGCGAAATTATCGTTACGGATGCGGATATAAGAGAAGCTCTCGCTCCTTCCATTTCGAGTCTTATGGAAGGGGTCAAAGAAGTCATTGAGACGACGCCCCCCGAAGTCCTTTCGGATGTAATGAGCAGGGGAATTATTCTTGTTGGCGGAGGAGCGCTCTTGCGCGGGCTTGATGAGCTCCTTGCGCAAACACTCAGAGTTCCCGTGTATGTTGCAAACGATCCGCTTACCGCAGTAGTCCGCGGAGCGGGGATCATTCTTGAAAATATGGAAGAATTTAAAGGAGTCTTAATTGAACATGAAAGCGACCTTTCACCGCAATAATCTTCGTTCTCGGAGAATATTATTTATATTCACGCTTATCGTTCTTCTTTGCGCCTCTTTTCTCCTCTATAGTCCTACGCGAAGAGTAGCATCGCGGATCGTCTATAAAGAAGTTCCTTTTTTATTTGACATAGGAAATATAGTCACTGCAAATTTTGAGGAATTTTTTGGAAGTTTCCGCGCGAAAAGCAGTCTGGTAAAGGAAAATGCCGATCTTCGCGATTTTGTTGCCCGTATGCAAGCGCAGGTCCTCGACAGGAACCTCTTGGAGGAGAGAGTACAGATGCTTGAAGAAGTATTGGGACGCAAGGGTATGGATAACCGTGTCATTTCCACCGTGCTTTCGGGTCCCGGGCAATCGCCCTATGATACTTTGATCATTGATGCGGGCATTGATGTTGGTATTCGTCGCGGAAATCTCGTAGTTTACGCGGGTGCGGGGGTCATTGGCCGTGTGGCAGAAGTCTATCCGTCATCGGCAAAGATAACGCTTTTTTCTTCGCCAACAGAGGAAGAGTTTTTCGTCTTGGTCGGGGGGGCCAAGGTCCCCGCAAAGGCGTGGGGCAGGGGTATGGGTAACTTTGAGACAAGAGTTCCCCAAGGGAGCATTGTTTCTGTTGGCTCGGATGTGGTGTTGTCTGAGAATCCTTCGTTTATTCTTGGTATTGTCGGATCAGTTGAAGAAAAAGAATCTATGCCGTTTATAAAGGTTTTGTTCCGCGCGCCTTTTAATATTGCAGAGATCCGGCAAGTTGAAATAATTACTACTGTACCTTGAATTACGAAACTCGTCGAAACCGCATATTTTCAGGGGACTCTCGGAGTGCGACGGCGCGAGAGTGAGCCGAAAATTCAGCAGAATTTTACGGCGTACCCCTGAAA
>JACQCY010000030.1 GCA_016201355.1 Candidatus Yonathbacteria bacterium
ACTTTTGTGACTTGCCGTTGCGCGAGACGGAGGGATTCGAAAAGCGCAGGCGGGCACCTAGTGTAATCACTAGGTCGCCGAGCTGGGGTCGAGGGAATATGGGGGAATAAGGAATATGGGGACAGTCACCATTGTTTTCAATTTTTCGTGTTCTAATATTTTCCGATTGAATAAAATTATTTCTTCCCACTCTTTACATAAATCTTTATCGCTCCCGCAATCGTCTCAAGCGTCATTCTGAATTTTCCTTCATCCGGCTCAAGGAGCGTAATGCGAAAACCTTGCAAGCTGGAATTAAATCCTGAAAGCGGAACAACGCAGACCCCCTTTCCTGCCATAAGATAGTACGCAAATCGTTTATCCGGAGAGACTCCTTTTATCATATTTTCTATAAGCTGTTTTGCTTTTGGATTTTCTATGCGGAGAGATTGTGTATCGTCCAAAACCCCATCATCAAAAACCACCGAGAGATAAAATGCCCCGTTTGGTTTTGGCGCGATAATCCCCGGAACGCGCGAAAATATATTGTAGGCGATATCGGCTCTTTTTTTATACACTTCATTTCTTTCTTTGAGATAGAGGCGGTATCGTTTGTCGGGAAAAATCTTTGGGATAACTTTTTGGGGAAGCGTGGTGGAGCATACCTCGAGCATCTTTGCGTCGACGAGTGTCTTTGCATAGCGAGCAAATGCAGGATCGTGTTCTTTATTATAGAACTCAATCCACCCCGACCGCGCGCCCGGCCACGGAACTTCTTTTGAAAGTCCTCTCATCGCAATACACGGAACATTCCCGCACACTTCCGCGAGAGGAACAAACTTTTCGCCACCATAAACAATGTCGCCGTATATTTCATCTGAAATGATGAAAAGATCAAACTCACGCGCAATGGCAACGATCTCGCGGAGAACCTTTTCCGGATACACCATCCCTGTTGGATTGTCGGGGTTGATAATGAGAATTCCCGCTATATTCGGATTGTACTTAACTTTATTGCGAAGCTCTTCGAGATCGGGAAGCCAGTTGCGATGAGGGTTGAGCGAATAGGTAATATGAGGTGATCCCGCGTGCGACCCCTCTGCGGATGAGTGTGTCGAGTATGCGGGGTTTGGCCCGATTACCCGAGCCGAAGGGTGAAGATAGGTGTACACTTTTGAGATAGCGTCCCCCAGACCATTAAAAAAGAGGATGTCGTCGGCAGTAATTTGCGCGCCTCCTTTACTATTTCTCTCTTTTGCCAAAAATTCACGGGTTTCAAGAAGCCCTTTTGTGGGCGAATAGGCGAAACTTTTGTCGTCATTGGTAACCGTCTCTATGATGATGTCCTTGATCCACGGCGAAAGAGATTCCCCTTTTTGTACAGGGTCGCCGATGTTTTCCCAAACAATATGATTTCCGAGCGCCTCAAGTTTTTTGCCTACTTCGGTAATTTCACGAATCTCATAGGTGAGTTCCCCAGCCCCAGGATGTACAATATTTGCTCTCATACATCAAAATATACACTTCGTTCACTTAAACCGCAAATTGTTGGAATTTCGCACAAATTCTGCTAGGATAGAAAACGGAAGAGTCGGATAATGGTATTCCACCTGTCTTGAAAACAGGCGCCCAAAAGGCTTGCGAGTTCGAATCTCGCCTCTTCCGCATCTATATTAAAAATAACCGAGTCTTTCTTAACACAACTCATTCAACTTCGCGCGAGTCTAAAGACCGACAACAGAGCCATCACCGAGGATGTTCATTTCTTTTTAAAAAGGTAGATTTTTGTTTCTTTCTTGCTATACTACTATAATAAAAGTAATGTACAACCAGCTCATCAAATGGGAAGCTCCGGAAAGCGAACATCGCGAACACACCGCAGATTGGTATTGGGCAGTCTCCATCGTTACGGTGTCTCTCGCTATTGCATTTTTTATTGCGGGGAACATACTCCTCTCTCTTATTCTCATCATCGGAATAGGAACGCTTCTCGTCCATTCAAAACATCCGCCCAAAATGGTCTCCTATGAAATTTCTCGCAAAGGTATTCGCGCAGGAAAAACTATTTACCTTTGGGACTCCCTTGATTCATTTTGGCTACAAGAAGAAGATACTCCTCGTGAAGATTTTATCGAGGCAAAGCTTCTCCTTACTTCAAAAAAACATTTTATGCCACACATTATCATCCACCTCGATAACGCGCCTCTCGAGGAGATTCATACATACCTCTCAAAAATGCTCAATGAAAAATATCAGGTGGAACCTTTCCCTCATCGCATAATGCACCGACTGGGGTTTTAAAAAACTCAATTTCTTCCATCAATTTTCGCCCATTTCCGTGCGAAAGCATCCCTTTGTAAGAAGCAACAACATTTTCATTGTCATGGGCTTTCCCTACATTCAAAAACATCCTTCTCTTTGTAACCATTCTGAGTACGCGGTGTCTTGAAAAATGCACCCAGCCGAGAAAATCCACCCCCGAAGCAAGTGTCTTGATAAATAACTTATCAGGATGGAGCGTAAGGTTAAGGTGTGTATCTAAAAATTCTGAAACCTGCAGAATTAGACTTCCAAGGTATTTTTTGTCGTGGTGTAAGAATACGAAATCATCGGCATAGCGAATATAGTATTTTGCTTTCAGTTTGTGTTTTATAAATTGATCAAATTCGTTCATATAGATATTCACTAAAGGTTGAGAGGTGAGGTTGCCGAGGGGTAAACCTTTTCCTTCACCTGTACTTTGGAAACTCAGTATCACTTCCTTGATCAACCACAAAATATCTGTGTCCCCAATGTATTTC
>JACQCY010000031.1 GCA_016201355.1 Candidatus Yonathbacteria bacterium
TGTTGCCGAGAGTATGTCGGGCGATTTTGGCAAAATCGGAGCAAATTTGGGAAATAAAGGGTTGGGGCTGGCGGCAGGCGGGGCGGGTATGGGGCGGACGGGAGGGGTTGGGGGTTTGGCAAACAAAGTATTTCAATCGGGGGTAATGCAAAGAATGGCTGAAGGGAGAGGAGGTGAAGGGATAATAGGCAAGTTTGCTGGCAGACAAGGAGTATTACTTGCCGACAAAACACGCAATACAAGTTTTGACGCGCGCAATATTAAATTGGGTGGTATAGGCAAGGGCATTGGTGCAGGGGAAGGGAACAAGGATGGCTTTATGAAGAGGGAAGAGAAGTGGATGAAAGAACAAGACAGAAAAGCAAAACTTATGGAGATGACGAGTACGGAAAAAGCAGAAGTTGGGTTCAAGTCAAAAGAAGAAATGGGGAAAATGGAAAAAACAGAATCCGAGGCAAAAAAATCAGTAAAGGAAGCAAAGACCAAAGCGAATAATTCTGAATCAGGGAAGAAAGTAACAGAGGCAAGTAATAAAAAATCAGGAGCTTCAATGGCGGGAGATGCTGCAATAAAAAAACTTGAAGCAGAAAAAGAAAGGCAAAAGGCGGCAATAACTGATGAACAAAGAGCGGTGGCAGATACAGCAGTGGCGGAAGCTGAAAAAGCCGCAAAAGAGGCGACACAAACTCTTGCAAACACCGAGAGTGAACTTATCCTCGCCCAAAATGAACATAAGGTAAGCAAAGAGGTTAAAGCCCTCAGGGAAGCTGAGGAGACTCTCGAGCAAGTAACCGAAACAATCAAGAGGGGGAAAGAGGCTAATCGAGCAGTAGAAGAAGGAAACCTTCATCGTCGCGAGACATACGGCAAGGCGGTTACTTGGACGCGTCCAACGAGCTGGTGGAATAGACAAAAACAAATTACTAAAATCCGCGAAGGTCCGTCTGAAGAAGAAAAAGCTGAGGAAGATATGTCAAAGTGGTGGAAAAAGATGTCCGAAAAAGAAAAAGGGAGCAGGGAGAAACCTGCCGTAAGCGAGAAACCCAAAGTGGAAGAACCACCGGAAACTAAATAATTATGGACAATGAAACATTAAAAATTCTTGAGGAACAAGCGAGTAGACTACCAGAAGAGGTCATTGATTTCCTCTCTTCTTCTGATTGGGTGAGCATACTTGATGGTATCATCGCTTCATCCAACATCTCTTCTCCGATATCCAACAAAATAAAGAGGGAGGTTGTCCTTGTTCTTGCTGGACTCATCCATCCTAATGATTTTCGCGAGGAAATAAAGGAACAAGCAGTAGGAGATGAGACGACAATTAACCCTATTATTGCCGAAGTTGAGGAAAAGATTTTTGCGCCCATACGCGCGGATCTGGTGAAGTTTTTTGAAGAACAAGAAGAAATTGAGAAAGAAAATGCGGAGCAAGCCGAGAGCCAAATCCCCGCAAAAGACGCATCGTCTCGCGGGGCAGTCCCCTCCAAAACTTGGGAAAAGATGCCTGATGTCGCGCCGGATAATCTACCTGTAGGAGAAGAGAAAAACGAAAAACTGAAAACTGAAGAAATAAGGGGAGGAGAAATATCTCCCATCCCAACCCTCATCCAAAAAACTCGCCCGGGAGGAGACGAGTCCGAGGAAACAGCAGGAGAAACACATCCTTTTGAGGAAAAAATGAAGAAAGTGTTCACGGGCGCAGCAATATCAATAGGAGAACTTGTTATTGAAACACCCCCACCAATGACAAAAAATGACCCCTATCGGGAACCGATGGAATAGAATGTGGAATATTGAATGGGGAAGAAAACTCGTATTCATTCTATATTCAACATTCTATATTCTACCTTCCCTTTTCCACATTCTACCTGTATTATTCCATATTTTGATTTTTTTGTAGTTTACTCTTGGTTATGGTATTATGACAATAGTATAAAATAAATAGTGTTATGAAAATCATCTTTAGTAATCATGCTGAAATTAAAATTAAACAGAGAAAACTATCCAAAGATTTACTGAATGAAACAATTACTGCGCCAGACTTCATTATTCCGAGCAATTCTAGCCGTGAAAGAGCTTATAAAAAATTCAGAAAGCAATATATTGAGGTTGTATTTATAAAAAAAGGAATAACAATAGTCGTTATTACCGCGCATTGGGTCGCAAAATTTAAAAAATCAAAAATATGAAAATCACCTATGATTCAAAAATTGACGCTTTGAATATTACGCTAAAATCGGGAGAAATCAGTCGCACCGTTGAAATTGCGCCGGAAGTATTTGTAGACTTAGATAAAAAGGGTGTTCCTCTTTATATTGAAGTTCTTGGGGCGAATGAAAAAATTGGGAGAAAAAATTTTGGTGATGTAAGTATCGGCGGGAGAATTGTCCCTATGCCTAATTTTGCATAAGAGCTTACCTCGATAGTGTAGAATATTGAATCAATTCCATATTCCACATTCTACCCTACCTATCCCCCCCCTTCTACTTTCTATTTTCTACTTACTACATTCTACCCTATGCAATTCCACATCCCCCAATATATAGACATTGAAGACAAAATCTTCGGCCCGCTCACCATCAAGCAGGCAATTTTTGTTGCGGGAGGTATCGGAGGCGCGTATGTATTTTATAAACTTATTCCTTGGTTTTTTCTTTCGGCTCCTCTCATCGTCGGCATCGGCATCCTTACTTGGGCGCTTGCTTTTTATCCAGTAAGAAATCTTGGAAAACCTTTTATTGAAATACTTGAAGCAGGTTTCAAATATTCCATCAAAAACAAACTCTATTTATGGAAGAAAAAAGTGGAACGGCCAAAAGACAAAACAGAGGAAGCGTTCGTTTCGGCGCAACTTCCTGCCCCAACCCCCGCCATCCCAAAAGGGCGACTCTCGGGAGCATCGTTTGATATTGATGTAAAAGGACCCGAAAGAGCGGATGACAGCGATAGGGAAAGAAAGGGAGGATTTACCAAAGCCGCCTCCGCAGAAGCGGGGACACTCTCTTCAGAATCTTTTACCATCGCGCAAAAAGCCCCGCAAGTGAGCACTTTTAAAGCCCCTGAAAAGCCCTCGTATTCTCCAAAAATAGAGAAGGCATTCCGTAGCGCCGGAATGTCATCGTCTCAAGCGAGAACACTGACGAAGGCGATAGGGGGAATGGGGAAAAGATAAAAACGAAGAAGAATTTTAAATTACAAATTTTAAATTTTAAATCAATTTTAAATGACTGAATTTTAAATGACTAAAAATTATAATCTTGAAGGACGAACAGTATCTTTCAGTAAAGAGGTTATTTTCTTTTCAAAGGCAGAATTTGTCCCCATCAAAGAAATCCGCGATGGGGTCGTTATTTTGAAAGACGGCACGATGCGTATGGTCCTTATGGCGTCCTCGGTCAATCTCGCGCTCAAGAGCGGGGATGAACAAATAGGCATTCTTATGCAATTTCAAAGTTTCTTGAACTCTCTCGAATTCTCAACGCAGATTTTTATACAATCGCGTCGCCTTGATATTAGGCCATACCTCGCGCGCCTTGACGCGCGACTAAAGACAGAAATGAACGACCTTCTCAAGGTGCAGATTCGCGAATATATAAATTTCATTAAGGCGGTTACACAATCAACCAATATAATGAACAAGCTCTTTCTCGTCGTCGTCCCCTATGCCCCTCCAAAATCGGTAACCGCAACCGAGGGAGGAGGCGGGGGAATATTTGACAGTCTTCTCGGCAAGAAACCGGAAACAAAATCCATGCTTTCAAAAAGCGCCGTAGAAGCATTTGAGGAAGCGCGTTCCCAACTCGAACAACGGGTGGGGATCGTGAGCCAAGGACTTTCGCGCACGGGAGTTCGCATTGTCCCCCTCGGCACCGAAGAGCTGACCGAGCTTTATTATCATCTCTTCAACCCGGGGGAGGATGAGAAGAAGATTTCAAAATAAAAACGAAGAAGAATTTTAAATTACAAATTTTAAATTTTAAATCAATTTTAAATGACTGAATTTTAAATGACTAAAAATTATAATCTTGAAGGACGAACAGTATCTTTCAGTAAAGAGGTTATTTTCTTTTCAAAGGCTTTTAAGAATAAGATTTGTATTTGTAAGAAAGAAGCAAAAGAAACAAAATATTGGTTTGAATTGATCGCGGAGACAAACCCTGAGCAAAAAGAAATGTGCAGAAAACTCTGGAAAGAAGCTCATGAATTAACCCTAATCTTTTCAAAGATAATCTTAACGATAGACCGCGCATCAACATTTAAAAATTAAGTCATTTAAAATTGATTTAAAATTTAAAACTTGAAATTTTAAATTACCTTACCCCTATGCTTGATTTCTTAACAAAAAAAACACCGCCTGCTCCGCAACAAAGCGAAAACACTATTCCCTTGTTGCCAGAGGAGCTCTATGGCAAAGGCGAGCTCAATCTTACCGATATTATCGCTCCTTCGGCGGTAAAAATAAATCCGAAAAACCTCAATCTCGGCGAAAAAGTCGCGCGCTCCTTTTTTGTCACCTCATACCCCAGCATTCTCTCGGACAACTGGCTTTCTCCGCTCATCAACCTTGATAAAGTTTTTGATATCGCTATCTATATTCACCCTGTTGACACGGCGATGATTATGAAAAAGTTTGAGAAAAAAGTCGCCGAGGTCCAAAGCCAAATAAACATTCGCGAGAGCAAAGGTTTTGTGCGCGACCCGATGCTCGAAGGCGCCTACCGCGACCTCGAGGATCTCCGCGACCGCCTCCAGCAAGCGCAAGAAAAAATGTTTGATGTGGGGCTCTACCTTTCTCTCTACGCGGACACCGAGGAAGAGCTTGGCCATGTTGAAGCCGAAATAAAATCAATGCTTGAATCGCGCCTCATCTATATCCGCCCCGCTCTCTTCCAGCAAGAAGAAGCGTTTCAAACCATCATCCCCGTAAACGACGACAAGATCGCGGTTACCAAGAAAATAAACTCCGAACCGCTCTCAAGCTTTTTCCCTTTTGTGTCTTTTGACCTCACTTCGGACAAAGGCATCCTCTACGGCATCAACCGCCACAATTCATCCCTTGTCCTCTTTGACCGATTCTCTCTTGAAAACTACAATTCCGTCACCTTTGCAAAGTCAGGATCGGGTAAGTCGTATGCGACCAAACTAGAAATCCTCCGCAGTCTGATGTTTGATACGGATGTTATTGTCATCGACCCCGAAAATGAATACGAGTCTATGTCTGAAGCGGTCGGGGGCAGATTTTTCAATATTTCTCTCAACTCTGCGCACCATATCAACCCTTTTGATCTGCCGGCTCCGCGCGAAGACGAAGCGCCCGCGGACATCCTCCGCTCCAACATCATCTCTCTGGTGGGGCTTTTTCGCCTTATGCTAGGGGGGCTCACCGCCGAAGAAGACGCTATCATTGACCGCGCCATTTCCGAGACATACGCGCTCAAAGACATCACCCCGAATTCAAATTTTACCGCAATGGAACCGCCCCTTCTTTCAGATTTTGAAATGGTCCTCGCGGGGATGGAAGGAGCGGAAGGCATCCTTACCAAACTCACCAAATACACGCGCGGTTCGTGGGCTGGGTTTTTAAATCAACCTTCCAATGTTGATATCAACCGCAAATTCATCGTCTTTTCGGTTCGCGATATGGAAGACGACCTCAAGCCGGTAGCGATGTACATCGTAACGCATTTTATCTGGAATGCGATCCGTCGCGCGCTCAAGAAGCGACTCCTGGTCGTTGACGAGGCGTGGTGGATGATGAAGTCCGAAGACACGGCATCCTTTCTTTTTTCACTCGCAAAGCGAGGTCGTAAATATTTTCTCGGTATCGCAACCATAACCCAAGATGTCAATGACTTCTTAAAATCGCCCTACGGTCTTCCTATCGTTACCAACTCGTCCATACAAATACTCCTCAAACAATCTCCCACCAACATTGACGCCGTTCAAAAAGCGTTCAACCTTACCGAAGAAGAAAAATTCCTCCTCCTTGAATCGGGAGTGGGGGAGGGTATCTTTTTTGCGGGAATGAAGCATGTCGCCATCAAGACCATCGCCTCGTACACCGAAGACCAGATCATCACTTCGGACCCGTCACAGCTCCTTGCTATAAAAAGAGCAAAGAGCGAACTCGCTACGGCAGAAGGGAGGTAGGGTTGGCGTAAAGCCAAATTTCAAATGTCTAATTTCAAATTTTAAAAATAATGTTTTAATGAATTAATTTTAAAATTAAAAAATTAGAATTTATTTAAAAATTTGACATTTTTAAATTTAAAATTATCTCGTGGTATACTATCTTTATGAAAAGTTCTCGTCTTTTTCTCTTTTTCATACTCCTTGCTTCCCCCGCATTTGTCCCTTTGTGGGGAGCCACCTCGACGACGCCGACATTGGAAGAAATGCAACAACAAATGATGGATGATACGGCAAAAAGTGGCATAGGGTCTCTCCTTGACCTTAATAAAATCCGCGGAAATTCAATCGCTGAATATTTAAATGTGCGGATAGCCCCGCAAAATCCAAAACCGGGAGAACAAGTGCGCGTATCGATAGAGAGCTACCTTACCGATTTAAATAAAGCAACAATCAAATGGACGGTCGACGGCAAAACCATTTCTCAAGGGATTGGCTATACTTCTTTTTCTTTTCCCGTAAGCTCCTCGGGAGGGTCGACAAAACTCACCATTTCCATCACCACCAATGCTGGAGACGAGGTCACGAGAGAATTTTCCTTTAACCCTGTCGGACTCACCGTTCTCTGGGAAGCCGATACCTATACTCCGCCATTTTATAAAGGCAAACCGCTCATCACCTATCAAGCCAGCGTCCGCGCTATCGCTATCCCCAACGAAACAAACACCAAAAACGCTCTTGATGCGGAGACGCTTGCGTATGTATGGAAACAAGATGGCACAGCGAGCGAAAATACTTCCGGATATGGCAAAAATTCTTTTATTTTTACCGCTCCTCGTCCGTACGAACGAACAAAAGTGAGCGTGGGAGCCTCTTCTTTGAATAATACCATCAATTCTGAATTCAAACTTGCCATCCCTGTTGCCAACCCTTTTATTTTATTTCACGAAGATCATCCACTCCTCGGTATATGGTATAATAGACCACTAGGAAAGGAATTGTCGCTGACTAAAAAAGAATTTTCTCTTCGCGCTGAGCCTTACTTTTTTTCAAAAGAAATAAGGGGGCAATCATCGCTCGTGTATAATTGGGATCTTAACGGGCAAGCGGTTAATAATCCCGGACTTCTTATTACCTTAAGAAACGAAGCGGGGACAAAAGGGGATTCGTCCCTTTCCTTTGCGATGAGCGGACGACAAAAAACTTTTCAAACAGCGGATCAATCGCTCCTTATCCATTTTACCGCGGAAGAAGGGTCATCGGGCTTTTAAAATAATTTATCTATGTTTTCCTTTAAAAATATCCCAAAAATCTTATCCTTCTTTCTTGTTATTTTTTTGATTGGAATTTCCATCGCCCACGCGGCAGGGTATGTTCCTCTCGCCCCTCTCCCTATCGG
>JACQCY010000027.1 GCA_016201355.1 Candidatus Yonathbacteria bacterium
CCTTCATTGCCACAAAAAAATCTCGGAGCGAATATAAGAAAGATGAATTATTTTTTACAAGGATGATTATCTCTCTAAAAAAAGATCCCGAGGTAATAGTTTCGGTATTGATGACCGCAAATCGCGAGCTTATATAGATAATCAAAACAATACCCATAACGACAAAAAAGTCTCTCGTAAATTCATCCCATTTGAAAAAATCCATCATCTTATTTTATTTATTCTTATTTTCTCAAAGTCTTTCCCGATTGTAAAGAGCGCCTCCTCGTGAAAATGAGGGGCAACAAACTGCATACCAACGGGGAGCTTCACCCCATCTTCATCGACAAAACCATCTGGCACCGAGAGAGCAGGAACTCCGGCAATATTTATGGGTACGGTAAAAATATCGGCGAGATACATTTGAAGCGGATCACTCGACTTCTCCTTTATTTTAAAGGCGGGAGTCGGTGTTGTTGGTGTTGCGATAATATCAACATTTTCAAAAGCCTTTATAAAGTCCTTCTTCAACATTTCACGGACAGAGCATGCTCGTCCATAGTACGCATCATAATATCCGGAAGAGAGAACATAGGTTCCGAGAAGAATACGACGACGCGCTTCGCGCCCAAACCCTTCTCCCCTTGACCGCATATAGTCATCGAGAAGATTTTCTCCGTCTCTGTGATACCCATAACGAACCCCGTCAAAACGCGCGAGGTTTGACGACACCTCGGCAGGCATCAAGATATAGTAAACAGAAAGGCCATGAGCAAGTGACGGCAGTGAAATTTCTTTTATTTCATATCCCTGTTCTTTCATCGTATCGATTGATCGCTCGAAATTCTCAAGCACACGAGGGTCAATGCCTTTTGCGCGGACAAAATCAACGGGGACTCCTATCACTTTAGGTCTTTTCACTTCCCGTTTTGAAAGATTGTCGGGATACGATGTGCTATCCATCGGATCGTATCCCTTGATTGCATTAAAAATAATCTCCGCATCCTCTACGATCTTTGCAAACGGCCCCGCTTGATCAAGAGAGCTTGCCATAGCAATGATCCCCGAACGCGAGACACTGCCATAGGTGGGCTTGAGTCCCACCACCCCGCAAAACGCCGCCGGTTGGCGAATAGATCCGCCGGTATCGGTACCAAGGGCGCCAAGCGCCATCCCTGCCGCAACCGCCACCGCAGAACCTCCCGACGAGCCACCCGGCACGCGCGCCGTATCATAAGGATTTTTTGTCACGCCAAATGCTGAATTCTCGGTAGAACTCCCCATCGCAAATTCATCCATATTGGTTCGTCCAATAAATACCGCTCCCGCTTCACGAAGTTTTTTCACAACAGAAGCATCGTAAGTAGCCGTATAATTTTCTAACATTTTTGACGAAGCGCTCGCCACTTTTCCTTGTATTAAAATATTATCCTTCATTGCAAAAGGGATACCCGTGAGCATCGTCGCTTTCCCTTCGTCAAACATTTTCTGCGCAATTTCAACCTGTTTGTTTATGTCGTGGAAAATTTCAAGATATGCATTGAGGTCCTTTTTTTCATCTGCCTCGCGTATGAAGTGTTCAATCAATTCACAAACAGAGAACTCTCTTTTTACGAGGAGTTCATGAGTTTTTTTAATCGTAAGATCAGCAATATTCATATTAGAGAATTTTCTTTACTGAGAGACGATCGCCTTCGCGCGCGGGAGCGGCGAAAAGAAGAGATTCCGTAAAAAGACCTGCCGTATGCGCTTCGCGGTCATCACGCATAATATTGCGAAGTTCCCCTTGTTCCCCTTGTTCCCCTTGTTCTTTCTGTTCCCCCTGTCCCGCTTCTTTTACCTGTGACACGAACGCTAAAATTTCCTCAAGATCTTGCCTGAGATTTTCTTTTTCATCATCTGATATTGCCAATCGAGCAAGGTTTGCGAGATTTTCGACATCTTTTAATCCTATCACCATAGGTCGAGTATATCATTATTGGGCAAACTCTAAAACTGCTGTACTTTCCCCTTGCAATCTTTTGGGCAAGACAAAAGCGTTTCACTTGACTCGCAAGTATTGTTGCCACAAACAGCAGTGGAAGTCTTTGTTGCCATACCGGTAACTATTCCTATTCCTGATCCGCAAGTCCATGACCAGCCATTTGTTGTGGTAGTAACCGTCGATGCGGTACCGCTTGCGCAGAGCTCGGCATATGTGGAAGGACCCGTGTCGCGAGTTGTTCCATTTGCTGTTCCTGTTTTCCCTTGGTCGCTTGCATTCCCTACCGCATACTTGGTATCAAGGAGCGTTGAACCGTTAAAGAGCATAAAGGTGTTCAATCCATAACTTATGTCTCTCGAAGTGTTTCCTGACGGAGAAGTAGAAAATTCTATTCCATTTTGTTGAATGCTTGTACTGGTAGCATTAGAGGTTGTCCACGATACTTGAGCTCCGCAAGTCGATCCTGAGGTGATCGTGCAATCATTGGTGATGATTGAGCCGGTAACAACTAGAGAACCAGTAGCAACGGTGATGTTCGTCCACGCGCCACAGTTGTTGTTCTCATCTGATTCAGGAACCAATCCTCCCCCCGCCGAAGAAGCGTTGTCAGCGCAGGCGCGGACAGAGTAAGTGCCCGCAGTAGGAAAAGTATATGATGGAGAATTCGCAACCGCACTTGCCCCCGCGGCAAGGACAGACATTGTCGATGAAGCAAGATCCGTGATCGTCCCCCCGCCATCCGCAGCCGTGGCAACTTGGAAGAAATTATGAAAATCCGGTCCGGTAGATGCATCCAGTTTGATGATATTCTTTAAGGAACTATCCCCAATCCATATTGCATTTTGTTTTGAATCATAAACGATACCATCGCCGTACGTATCATAGGTAGCAATTGACGCGTTCGTTGAGGCATTTAATTTAGTAACATTAAAAGATGCATCTGTTACCCACACCGCATTTTGTGTCGCATCGTAAACAATATCACTTCCAAAAGAATAATTTCCGGTAAAAGGCACAGAATAAGTACCAATAAGACTCCCTGTGGATGCGTTCAGTTTAGTAACAGTAGAATTAGCACGGTTGAGCACCC
>JACQCY010000035.1 GCA_016201355.1 Candidatus Yonathbacteria bacterium
GCTTCCTACCGGCCATGTGGGGGGGGGAGGGGGTGGGGGAGGGGGTGCAGGCTTAGACTTCTTCCAAAACCCGCACCTTCCTGTCGAAGCGCAATAAAAAACAACTGCGCCAACGACGACGACTGCGCCAGTAACATATGCCACTGGCGTCTTGAGATTCTCCCATGCATACCACGGGATCGTCTCGAAGCACTCAAGACCCCCATCTTGAGTGTACCCCGTGGAGTACTGCTCCCCGTAAAGGCCTTTCTCGGCGCAAACATTCTTCTGCGCTGGCGGAACAGCAATAATGGCGGCGGGGGGAGCGATTTGCTGTACCACTACACTTTGTTGTGGTGAGGGATATACAATCCCCGTCACCTTATTCCCGCAATCATCGCGGGCATACGGGATCTCTTCAAGCGTCCCATCCGCTTTCTTGCGAAAACGGAAATTACTTCCTTTCCTTTGGGGGACCCAGTAGTAAATCGCCCCCACTACATTCATCCGAATGCATGCCTCTTTTTCAAGAGGGACACGAACGGTTGTGCTCCCGTTAATGGGGTCATTCAAACGATTCCCAAAATAACTGGGAGTGTAGTACGAACACTCTCCGGATGCCATTGCATCCGAGCACTCGCTGGCTGAATCAAAATACTTCAACCCACCACCACTACACCCTACTGCCTGATGAACAGTGGTGGCAACAACGGCCTTTTGTTCGGTGGTGATGATTACTGGTTTGTAGCCAGTCGCCACCCCCAAAACTTCTCTCTGTGTCGGCGCCGTTGCGCAACCGCTCATAATGGCAAGTGCCATCATAAGCGCTAAAAACAACAATCTTTTTCGTGCCATATGGCACCTCCTCTTTATTTTTTTAAGAACAATGGGACACACATTTGCCCCTTTATTTTTCTAATATAAATTATATCACTTATGGTTTAAAAGTCAAGACTAATTCTATGGGGCAATGGTCGGAGCCGAGGAAGTCCGAAAGCATCGTTGCATGATTTATTTTCTTGAGAAGGTCCGCGCTGATAAAAAAATAATCCAGACGCCAGCCGACATTTCTATTTCGCGCGCCTGTTTTTATGTCCCAGTAGGTGTACGCGTCGCGTGTGCGCGGATGAAGGTGCCGAAAAATATCGAGATAGCCGTGATAGATGAGCTCATCAATCCACGCGCGCTCTTCGGGAAGAAATCCAGTATTCTTTTCATTTTCTTTCGGACGCGCAAGATCTATTTCTTCGTGCGCGGTATTGATATCGCCACAAACGATAATCTTGTGCCCTTTTTTATGAAGCTTCTCAATACATTTCAAAAAATGATCGTAGAAGGCAAGTTTGTAGGCAAGGCGCTCGGGTCCGCCACCGCCATTGGGAAAATAACAATTCAAAATAATAAATTCTGGAAAGTAAACGACGAGCAAGCGCCCCTCTTGATCCATTTCTTCAATACCCATACCTTCTTCCACTTTGTCGGGCTTTTGTTTCGTGTAGACGGCAACACCGCTATACCCTTTGCGTTTTTTTGAATGACTGAAATAAGAAAAATATCCCGAAGGATTGCGCGCGCCATCTTCAAGCTGGACCGCCTCCGCTTTTGTCTCTTGTAGACACAAGATATCCGGATTCTCTCTGAGTATCCCCGCAAAATATCCTTTATTGTAGGTAGCGCGAAGCCCGTTTACATTCCATGAGATTATCTTCATAATAATCATTCTAGCATAAGCAAAAGATTGCCTCTACCGCCGATGGGTGATACTATACGGGAAATATTCTATGAATGAACATATTGAATCATTCCCAAAAGAAACCCATGAAAAAGATGAGCAAAAGGTAAACGCGCTCAGAAAGATTCTGGATGAAAAAGTACTGAAAGACCATAAACTAAACATAAAAATAAACAAAAGGGGACACTATTTAGAAGATACATACCCAGACGCTTCCAAATATAGACTCTATCACCTCTTGATAGGAAGCACTATTCCAGCCGACGCAAAAGAAACCCTGATATTTGATTTTGAAGGAGAAGACTCTATTGAGAAATTCATAGAATCACTGTGAGTGAAAATTAGGTAAAACTATTTCGAGTGAAACTTCTTATGCACATCGCGAAGTTGTTTGTCGGTGATGTGAGTGTAAATCTGCGTGGTGGCGATATTGGAATGCCCGAGCATCATTTGTACCGAGCGAATATCCGCGCCGTTTTGCAGGAGGTCGGTGGCAAAACTATGGCGAATGATATGGGGAGTAACTTTTTTTGAAATACCGGCTTTGGTTGCGTAATATTTTACGATTCGTTCGACAGAGCGAGGGGTGAGACGGAGAGAGCTATCTGCCGTACCCGCCAAGCCCCGCCCTTTTTGAATTCCCAAGGGCGGTCCTTGGCGAGTGGTCTCTATCCTCACAAAAAGTGCATCATCCATATCTGTTCTTTTTTTGAGGTATGCGCGTATAGCATCTTTTGCGGGGTCAGATAAAAAAACCACGCGCACTTTTTCACCTTTGCCCCGAATGGAAAATTCATCTTTATTGAGGTCAAGGTCGCGCGAGAGAGAACAAAGCTCAGAAAGACGAAGCCCTGTTGAAAAAAAGAGCTCGAGGATGGCTCTGTCACGCAAGCTTTTTATATCATCGCCGTCGGGAGCAGAGAGGAGACGCTTGAGGTCGGTTTCCGAGATGAGGTCAAGGTCGCGCTCGGCAACTTTTGCCAAATCAATTCTCTCGGGAGAAAGCGAATCAATACCGCACTTGCGAAGGTATTTGAGGAAACTGCGGAGCGCAATCAAATAATAATTTTGCGTTTTCTTCTTGAGTGTTTCTGCCCGCCCACCGATTTTTATTCCGCTTGTTTGTCGGTTGAGCCAAAGACGAAACTCGCGCACCATATCATCGGTGATATCTTTCGGGTCGGACACTTTTGCGAATGCCAAAAAACGCGCAAGGTAGTGTTCGTAATTCTCAACTGTTTTCAAACTCCGCCCTTTTTCTATTTCAAGATGTTCAAAAAATTGCCGTTTGAGTGTTTCGAGGTCCATATAAATAGTATACCGCACACTTTAAATTTCAAAAGAGAAGTTACCAAGGGCGGGCTCTTTTGGAGTGACGCATTAAGGCCCGCCCTTGGTAACTTCTCTTTTGAAATTTATACAGAAGCATAAGTTCACATACATATGAGAATTCTCTACGGCCTAACAATGCCAAAAAATGAGAATTTTCAACAAATTTAGAAATACCAAAGGATTCATCTCGATGTATACTCATATTCTAA
>JACQCY010000032.1 GCA_016201355.1 Candidatus Yonathbacteria bacterium
CCCTTATTTCTTCAGTTTTCAGTTTTTCGTTTTTCTCTTCTCCTACAGGTAGATTATCCGGCGCGACATCGGGCATTTTCTCCCAAGTTTTTGCGGGGACTTTTTTTTCTTCATTTGTTTCGTCTTCTTCCACTTCTTCTTTTTGCCCAAGCACCCTTTCAATCTCTTGTTCTTTCAAAAATTCAGCATACTCGGCTTCATCCAGTTTTTTCGTTTCCTCCTCAGCTTTTTGTTTCAAGACAACTTTTTCTTTGAACTCAATAATAGGGTTGATGACTTCTTTTAATATCTTTTTCGCAACTTCTTTTGCTTGCATTTCTGAAATATTGAAATTATTTTTAATTTCAAATTCAAAATCTTTTTCATTAAGAAGCCCCATAATGATGAAATTTGCAAAAACATTCAATGTTTTAATTTGGTCGTCGGTAAGTCCAATTTCAGCGTCGGCTCCTTCGTTGAAATCTTCCAGATCCTTTGTGGTTTTATTCCTGTCTGTTCTCGCTCGAGTATAGTCGTTAATTGCTGTCGCACGATTTGGGTCATTGATTGGGGTGGCATCAAGATTGATTTTTGCAATTTCAAAATCTTCTTCTGCCTTTTTAGCCAAAGATTTGAGTGTTCCCGGATTAGGATTCTGAGCAGTAGCCCCTACCACATCATCAACTTGGAGGGCAGCATATCTAGCTTTCATATCAGCCAACTTGTCCTCAAGGCTTTTTTGAGCAGGAACATAATTAGGTTGCCCAGCAATTCCTTTCGCGGGAGGGCCTATAGTCACACTTTCTTTTTTCTTTTGATTATCCGCTTCTTTTGCGTTAACTTTACCTATCGCTCCTGCTATTCCTGCAGCGGTAGCAGCGGTAGCTCTTTGCGTGTCTTTGCGCTCCTTCGTTTGTTTTCCCAAGGTTGTCTGGGTCGCGCCTTTTGCTACCTTGGCTTTAGTTTCAGCCTCAGTACGAGCGTTTTGCGCCGCTTCGGTGGTATCTTTTCTGGTTGTCTGTGCCGCAATTCGCGCTTCGCTTGCTACCCCTCCGATTCCTGCGAGTCTTTTTGTCTTATCTTCCCGTGTTTGCTTATAACCCTTTTTGAGACCAAAGGAGTCAATTCCTAAGTGTTCCCCAAGTTTCTTCCCTCCTATTGATATATTGCGGAAGTCCATAGGTTTTTCGTGCGCGCCCTTGAGTACTTGTTCGACACGACCCCCGAGTCTTTTCATTGCCCAATTGTCTGACTCAGTCATTTTCTTGAGTGTCTCTGAGCGAAGAGCCGCACCCGCCACCATGCCAACCCCTCCCGTCAGCGCCATACCCGCCCCGCCTGCCGCAAGCCCCAACACTTTATTTCCCAAATTTGCTCCGATTTTGCCAAAATCGCCCGACATACTCTCGGCAACACTGAGGGCCTTTTTGAGGGCATAGATAATCATTCCCATCATTACGATGGGCATAAAAAGTGAATCTACAAGAACGCCTGCCCCAGATGGCTTACTTAACCCAACTTCGAAAACTTTAGCTTGTATGACCTTCATTATTATATAAATAAAGAAGAGAAAAACCGGCGCCACAAATGCTTGATTGATAAGCATATCAAGCCACGCGTCAAAACGGAATTTAATTTTTGCTCCAAGCTGGGGGAAAGCAAGCAGGATGAAAGCAAAAGGAGAAATTACCATTAAAAACCAAAAAGCAAGGATGCGTCCCATAAACATAAACGCCGCTTTGAACAAGACAAACGCCAGATATACACTTATGATACCAGCGATGATAAAAATGGTTGACGCAATATCTTTGTTGCTAGCGGAGAAAAGAAAAAACTGTTCCGGTCTAAAGCTATTAGTAAATGCCGCAGAAACAGAAGTTCCCTCTCCTACCCCAATACCGCTATACACCCCCATAGCAAGAACATTACCGGCATCAATGACAATCTTGGTAAAGAAGAGCGAGAAGTTAATAAGGAGAGCGATAACCACGACCATCATCACCGGTTTTTTCCAGTCGTCCATAAAGAGCATTGTTCGTATCCCTGTGTAAATGAGGATGAAAATGAACATCATATTGGAGAAGTCGCGCATTATGGTCCATATTGTGTTTACGAAATCTTTTTGAATAAATTCTCTGTTAATACTGAGACCTAACAGAGAGTCAAAGAGATAGCCAGATAGCGTAAGCACTCCCGTTGTTACCACATACAAGTAATAGGTGGTAACAGGCAGAAAACAACCAAAAGGGTTTGTTAGCTTATCAAGAAAATTCGCGCATTGAATAAGATCAAGAGCGTCATTGCCTCCCTTTTCGGAGGTTTTTGGGTCAGATGGTTGAGAAGAACTATTTGGTGTTGCGGGTTGTTGTGTTGGGGCCGTCGCTCCCGTCGCAGTATCAGAAGGAGCCGCATTTATTATCCCCACTCCTCCCCCGAGGAAAACAATACCGATAAAGACAAAAAGGAGGATTATTTTCTTAACCATACCGAGGTCCGACCTTTTTTGAGATTTAAGGTCGGACCTCGGTATGGTTGTTTTTTTGAAGAAGTTTTTCATTTTTTGTATTCGTGAAATTGTATTCCCTAACACCTAGCACCTAAAACCTTTCCCCCTCAACACCTGCTCCTAATTCACCGGATGCTCTGCATCATAGAGTCGTTGTCGCGCATTTGCGGTTACTCCCTGCGCTTTTACCAATTCATTATCTGCATTATCCATTTGAGCTTTTAGATCTGCGAGATTTGCCGGATCTGGCTGTATGTAGGTGCCACCGTCAAGCGTTCCTTGGAGAGCGGTGTAGTATGCTTTTGATGCCGCGTCCGCTTGCGCTTGAGCGATCCTTTCTGCGGCGAGAGCATTAGTAACCTCTGTATTAGCGGCATTGAGCTCGATTTGGCGCGCGATGGTATTTTCTACGCTGGTAACTTCGTCAATATGCTTTTGAGCATTACCAACCGCCTGTTGAAGGAGATAAATTGTTTCCGGTGAGGTACTTCCATCTGCTCGCGCGTTAGCAAGATTTTGTTGCGCCGTAGCAAGCGTGTCTTTTGCATTTTTTATCGCATAGTTTTCCATCATGATGGTTTCCGCAGTTTTGTCTTGGACGGTGATGGAGTTTTGCTGCGCTTTTGCATTTTGTCCGGAGACCGTATTAAAAATACCCTCCGCCGCGGATTGCGTTGCGCGTTCGATGAGTGCGCCGATTATTTTAGTGATACTGTCAACAAGTCCTAAGCGTTCCATATCAATACCAGTCGCTTTGGTGAGTTGATCACCGATTATTTTCCCCGGCGTGGTGGTTGGGCAGTAGGTTTTTTGCAGAGCAGCTACTTCTTTGGAGCTGAGTTTTGTCGTGTGGTCAACATAAATTGAATCCATTTTTGCTGATCGCTCTTGATTGGTTAACTTTGGGTCATTAGCAATGGAATTAGAGAAGGCCTCCTCCATATCAGGGCTTAATGAGTTATAATATAAATGCCCATTAGCTGTGCCATAACCACTAGGATAATTACAATTTTCTGTATCAACCATATTGGTAAAACCGTTTGACCATGAGAGCTCTTGTTTTTGAACATCTTTTTTTTCTGATGAACGGAGGGCGAGCTCTTGTCCAGAGAGG
>JACQCY010000012.1 GCA_016201355.1 Candidatus Yonathbacteria bacterium
AAGCACGATCCAAAAAATCCGGGATGGGAGGAACGCGATCGTGTCGTCCTCTCTAATGGGCACATTTGTCCAGTACTCTACTCGGCGATGGCGCATAGCGGATATTTCCCTGTGGAAGAAATGAAGACGCTTCGAAAATTTGGGACACGCCTTCAAGGACATCCTCACCGCGAATATTTACCAATGTTGGAGACAAGTTCGGGACCGCTCGGGCAGGGGCTTTCACAAGCGGTTGGTATGGCTATTATTGACCGTCTCGATCGTGGGCAAAATTCAAACAGGACGGTCTATTGTTTCTTGGGTGATGGTGAACTCAATGAGGGGCAAGTGTGGGAAGCGGCAATGCTTGCCGGCCGTGAGAAACTTCACAATCTTGTCGCCATCGTGGATCGTAACAATATTCAAATTGATGGCTATACGGAAAACATAATGCCCCTCGAACCTCTCGCGCTCAAATGGGCGGCATTTGGTTGGCATGTGCTTGAAATTGACGGACACAATATGGCGTCGATTGTCGATGCGGTGGATACGGCGCGCGCGATTTTTGAGAAACCGTCAGTTATCATCGCGCACACGATCCCCGGCAAAGGGGTGGAAATGTTTGAGCAGGATTACAAATGGCATGGCAATCCACCCAACAAAGAGCAGGGCGCGAACGCTCTCGCCGAGCTCCGCACACTCGGCGGGCAGATTGTGAGCGAGCATGAATAAAATATATGGAAATAGCGTACCTGCCAAAGGCTAAGGGGTTTATTGAAAAATTAGATGATATATTACTAGAGAGGGTACTGAGTAGTGTCGATTTTCTAGAAAAATATGGTGCTCTGCTTGAGATGCCGTTGTCGAAGCCACTTGGAAAAGGATTATTTGAACTCAGAATTGTCGGGAATATTCACATAAGAATTTTTTATTGCTTTCACAAAAATACTGCTTATATTTTACACGCAATTGTTAAAAAACAGCAGGTAATACCTAAAAAAGAGATTGATTTTGCGAGAAAGGTTATGCGGGAGGTTGTAATAATATAACATATATGTTATCATACAAAATATGAAAAAAACGAAACTATTAACACATAAAGACTTCAAAAGAGAGAGTATGAAAAGGCCTGGCGTTAGAAAGGCCCACGCAGAACTTGAGCTTGAATTTAAAATCCTCGATGCTCTTATCCGAACACGCATTAAGAAGAAATTAACACAGAGGGCTCTTGCGGAGCAAATAGGCGTTGCGCAGTCGGCGCTAGCTCGTTTTGAATCTGGTAAAATAAGTCCAACAATTTTATTCGTTCAAAAGGTCGCCTCTGGTCTCGGGCTCCGTTTAACGGTAAAATAGAGAGGGACAGAATTTGGAATTATGAATCAAGAGATTAAAATAGGAATATACAAACACGCGAAAACAGGGAATGAATACCGTGTCGTGTGCCTTGCGAAACACAGCGAGACTTTGGAAGATTTGGTTGTCTATGAAGCTTTGTATAAAAACGAAGAGTCAAAGTTTTGGGTTCGGCCGGCATATATGTTTAAGGAAGTAGTGGTTATTAATGGAGTGGAAACTTCGAGATTTATTTAAGAACATAATAAGATGATACCCCTTAATCCAAAACTTTTCGATGCAGATATAGAGCAGGTGCCGATTCGCGCGGGATTTGGCGAAGGGTTGCTTTTGGCGGCGCGAGCGGACGAACGGGTGGTGGGGCTTTGTTGTGATCTGACCGAGTCCACTAAGATGGATGCTTTTGCAAAAGAATTCCCGAAACGCTTTTTTGAGATGGGTATTATGGAGCAGTCAATGGCGTCGGTTGCATCGGGAATGGCGGCAATGGGAAAGATTCCGTTTATTTCCTCGTACGCAATGTTTTCTCCGGGGAGAAACTGGGAGCAAATTCGTACGAACATTTGCTACAATGACCGTCCCGTGAAAATTGCCGGTTCGCATGCTGGCGTGTCGGTGGGTCCGGACGGCGGTACGCATCAAGCGACGGAAGATATTGCAATCACGCGTGTGATTCCGAATATGGTGGTTATCACGCCGTGCGACAGTATTGAAGCGCGCAAGGCAACTATTGCGATGGCAACAACAAAGACTCCCACCTATATTCGTTTGGCGCGTGAGAAAACTCCTATTATAACAAGTGAAGAAACGCCTTTTGAGATTGGCAAAGCGCAAGAATTTTTCCGTTCTACAAATCCGCGCGTTGGAATTATTGCGTGCGGTTCACTTGTCTACAATGCAATAATGGCTGCAAAAGAGCTTGAGGGGGAGGGAATAGGAGCAGTGGTTTTGAATATTGGCACCGTGAAGCCCCTTGACCGCACGGCGGTGACTGTGCTCGCAAAAGAGTGTGGCGCCATTGTGACCGTTGAAGAACATCAAATTGCAGGAGGAATGGGTTCTGCTGTTGCCGAGGTGCTTGCCGTAGAACATCCTACACAAATGGCATTTATTGGTGTTCAGGATACCTTCGGTCAATCAGGAAAACCAGAAGAACTTGTTCTGCACTATGGTATGGGGAAAGAGAGTATCAAGCAAGCAGCAATGCTCCTTCTCGAATAAGAAACATGTAATCTATGTTTATTTTTAATATTTATATTCTGTTGTTGCTTCGTATCATTAACGCCTATATGGTACTATAGTATCAAATAGGCGTTAATTATTTTTTTATTTATGAAAAAAGAAGAGCGACAAGAGATGATATTTAATATATTGCTTGGTGTTGGAGTTTTAGCTACGGCAATCGTTGCCCCAAATGCTGTGCAGCTCTTTAAATACTTAATTCCTCGAGATTCTCGTGATAAATGGGAAACTGAGCGTTCATTGTCGCGGCTTATAAAAAGGGGATTAGTAAAAAAGAGAAGAACGAACGGGGAAGATTATTATTCACTGACTCTTCTTGGAAACAAACAGGCAAAGAAGTATCAACTTAACTCAATAAAAATTGCAGTTCAGAAAAGGTGGGATGGGCTTTGGCGCTTAGTAATGTTCGATATCCCTGAAGATAAAAAGATGGCGCGACGCGGGATTAATTTTGTGCTTAAAAGAATTGGGTGTGTGCAGTATCAAAAGTCTGTATTCGTCATTCCGTACCCATGTATGAAAGAAGTTAATTTTATTGGTGAGTGTTTTGGTGTGCGAAAGAATATCCGTGTTATCACCGCACATAGTGTGGAAGGTTCGAAATCATTAGAGAAATTTTTTAAGCTTCACCTGTAATCTTGCAGTATTGTTGAGGTGCTTTAAAAAACGCCTAAGTAGTACTATAGTACCAGATAGGCGTTTTGAGATGAGGGGGGGTAAGGTATTGATACAGAACAATAAAACAAAAAGAGAAGAAACAATGGAGGAGGTATTTCTATTTCCCGCTATACTCTATATTCTCGATGTCCTCTCCTTTGAGGATTTTGTCCACCATTTCGAGCTCTCCTAAAATTCCGTCAATGAGATCGTAATTTTTTGCTTCCTCATAAGTTACCCATGCATAATCGACACTCTCTTTGTTTAAAGTAACCTCTCCTGATTTGTATTCGCAGTAGAAACTTAAGATAATTGACGGAGTACCATTAGGGTTAACGAAGGTTATATCAAGAAGGTATTTGGCTTTGTCGACTTCCAAATTGCACTCTTCTTTTATTTCCCTTTGCAAAGATTTCTCAATAGCGAAATACCAAAGCCCTTCTTTGTTCTTTGGTGTATCAATATAGTCATCCACTTCAAGCCCTCCGCCGGGTACGGTCCATTTGTTCGGGAACGCCTTCTTTTCGGGGCTTCGTTTCAGTATTAAAAACTTATCATCTTTATAAATGATTGCTGTTGAGGTGACTCTATGCAGTTCTTTATTCTTTATATCCATATAATTTTTGATTTACCAAGGCAAGACCTTTGTAAATAGGTTTAAAGTTTTTTTGCGCGATAATCCTTGGGCGCTTCGGCAAGGTATTTTTCGAGCTCATTGCGCGTGAGGAGCCCTTCTTGCGCGCCAATTTTTTGCACGACCGACATTGAATTTATCGGCGCCCACGCAATAGCTTCTGCAGGAGTTTTACCGAGCGCAAGCGCCGAAACAAAGGTTGAAGCGAAAGAATCTCCCGCTCCCGTTCTGTCGTATGGCGGAGCTGGGTCTGGGTAGACGGGCATATACCAAGTATCTGCTCCGTCATACACATACGCTCCTTTTGGTCCGTCGGTAATGACGGCAATTTTGGGCCCGAGTGTCGTCATCATCTTTGCGAGATTTTTTGGATCCGGTTCTTCTGTTTTTAAAATGATACGCGCTTCCTCTACATTGCAAAAGAAAACTTCCGTGTGAGCGTAGAGATTTTCCAATGTTTCCGCGCCAAGCTTTATTTGAAATGTTCCCGGCTGGAATGCGAGTTTTGTTTCGGGGTGAGTGGCGAGATATTCGGTAATCTCGTGATGAAAAGGAAGCGATTTGTCGTTCAGAGAAGAAAGATAGAGCCACCGTGGTCCGGGGGTAGTCAAAGGAAGCGTATAGGGGAAATCCTCGTGTTTGATGAGAATAGTGCGTTCGTCGCCAAACCAAAGAACATAATGATAATTGGTCTTCATTCCTTCGTACGAATGCATATAGCGGGTGTCAACGCCGTCTTTTGAGAGCGATTGCATACATTTTTCTCCATCGTCATCTTTTCCGAGATTTGAGATGAGAGCGCTTTTGAGGCCAAGGCGAGATGCCGAGACAGCGGCGTTTGCGCTATTGCCAACCGCGTACACCACTTTCACAAAATCGTAAGGAATCTTTGTGCCAAATGCCATACAGAGCTCCGTGTCATTTGTCTTTAAGTTATGGTCTTCGTCGATGTGAGCATCTTTGAGCCGGATAAAAGCATCAACGACGGTATCCCCAATTGCTACAAAATCTAAAGGTTGTTCCATTTTGTTAATTTATTATTTATATATAAATATTCTACCACAAAGATGGTTATGTATGGTAGAATATTTATATTATAGGTATAATGACGAAAAGATATGGAATCTATTTTGTACGGAGCAAGTTTAATAGGAGGAGTTATCTTTGCTTTCTTTTTGTATCTATATGCGCGTCGCGCAGGATGGCGTTGTGTGAGCAATAGGGAAAAGACTTGCGGGGGAGATACGATTAGCGAGTTTTGCACTGCGGAAGACCAACACAAAAACAGAGTTGAAATTTAATTATATGTCCACCATATCCACATTACGAGAAGCCATTTTATCAGCAGAGTCAAAAGGAAATGCTCTTGGCCATTTTAACATTTCCGACAGTCAAGGTTTTTGGGCGGTGGTAAAAGGCGCGCGCGCGGTTGGTGTGCCAGTCATTATTGGCGTTTCAGAAGGAGAACGAGATTTTATTGGGATTCGTCAGGTTGTGGCAATGGTGAAAAGTTTTCGTGAAGAGACGAATTACCCTATCTATCTCAATGCGGATCATTCCTATTCGTTTGAACGGGTGAAAGAAGCGATTGACGCCGGCTTTGACGCGGTCATCTTTGATGGGGCGAAACTTTCATTTGAAGAAAATGCGAAGATAGCTAAACAGTGTGTTGATTATGCGCGGGGGGTAAATCCTGAAATTATCGTTGAGGCAGAGCTTGGTTACATTGGTTCCGGTTCAAAAGTTTTGGATTCTATCCCCGAAGGTGTATCTTTAGAGAATCTCACAACAGGTGATGAAGCAATGCGTTTTGTAAAAGAGACGGGCATTAGTCTATTTGCTCCATCAGTGGGGAATATCCACGGTATGCTCCGCAATGCTCCCGAGCCTCGTCTCAATATTGATCGAATCCGAGAGATACGGCAGATGGCAGGAGTGCCCCTCGTCCTCCACGGCGGATCAGGCACCAGCGATGAAGACTTTCAAAATGCAATCAAAGCGGGTATTGGCATCGTGCATATTAATACCGAGATTCGTGTAGCGTACCATCACGCGCTCAAGAAATTCCTCAATGAGAATCCCGACGAAACGGCTCCGTATAAATTTACCAAAACAGGGGTTGAGGCAATGCAGACGGTCATAGAGAAAAGGTTGAGATTGTTTAGTAGATAGTAGAAAGTAGAATGTGGAATGTGGAATAATACAGAAGAGGGAAGGGGTGCGGGTTTTATTCTACATTCTACATTCTATATTCTATCAGACTTAAATTTGCATTTTTCTTTATAATCCGTATACTATATATCTATGTTTAATCTCAAAGGAGAAATTCGTGAACCAAGGACCAAGCTTGCGGGGATGAGAGCCCATGGTTTTATTCCCGGTGTTTATTATGGACACAAAGAGAAAGCGACTCCGTGCGCCTTTCCTTTGGGCGATTTCAAGAAGATATGGAAAGAAGCGGGGGAATCAACGATTGTGGTGCTTGAGATGCCAAAAGGCAAAATAAACGCGCTTATTCAAGAAGTACAGGTTGATCCTGTTCGCGGTACGCCTACCCATGTTGACTTTTATGTCATTGAAAAAGGACAGGAGGTTGAGATTAAGATTCCCCTTGAGTTTATCGGTGTTTCAGATGCGGTAAAGAGTCTCGGCGCCACTCTCGTTAAAGTTTTGCACGAGATTGAGATCAAAGCTCTTCCTGAAAACCTTCCCCACAAAGCAGTTGTTGATATTTCTACGCTTGCCACTCTTGATGACCGCATTATTGCAAAGGATATCATCTTTGGAAAAGGGGTAACGCTCGTAACTCACGAGAACGAAGTGGTTGCTCTTGTTGCTGTTGCCAAAGAAGAAGAGATTGAAGAGGCGGCACCGGTAGACCTCTCTACTATTGAAGTAGAAAAGAAAGGCAAAAAAGAAGAAGGAGAAGAAATTACCGAGGAAAAACAACAGACGACGATCAAAAAATCCGCATAAATGCGGATTTTTGTTATATGAGTACATATATCATCTGCACTCAGACATTATGAAAAAACTCTTTTTCATATGGTCTTCGTTTGATGATATAATAATATCGTCTATGAATAAGAGTTTTTTATTAAAGTTTTTTATTGTTGCAATAATAGCTGGAACGATAGGTCAAGGGTTTATTTTTGTTGCGCGCGCAGAAGCTGTCTGTCCCAGCCTTGAGACGCTCAAACTTCTCACCGAAGCGGAGCTGAGAGAAGCTCTTACCGTTTGCGAAAAAGAGGCGGTAGCGCTTGAGTTAAATATTGAGACCACCGGCAAAGAGAAAGCGTCCCTTAACCGAGATATCTCTCTCCTCAATGACAAGATACAGCAGGCAAAGATTGCTATCCGTGTACGCACGCTCACCATCAATAATCTTGCAGATACTATTGGAGTAGAAAATAAAACAATTAATCAACTTTCTTCAAAAATAGAACGCGAGCGCGATTCCCTTGCGGGGCTTCTTCGTCGCACCGATGAGATCGACGCATACTCTCTCGTCGAAATCGCGCTCTCTGATAAACCCCTTTCGGACATTCTTGGCGACCTTGATGCTTTTCAATACATTGAAGAGTCCGTAGACAACTCTCTTGCTGAAATAGATGTAACAAAAAAGACGACCGAAGAACAAAAGAAAGTACTCGAGGAGAAGAAAAATAAAGAAGCAGATTTGCGTTACCAACAGGAAATTGAGAGAAAGAGAACTGAAGCTAATGAAGCGGAAAAACAGAGAATTCTCAAGATCACCAAAGGCAAAGAAGTGGCTTACCAGAAAGAACTCGAGGATAAGAAAAAGAAGGCGTCACAAATTCGCACCGCATTGTTCAATCTTCGAGATTCTGCGGGGATTCCTTTCAGTAAAGCGCTCGAATATGCGACATTTGCTTCTCGTTCTACCAATGTTCGTCCCGCTCTCATCCTTGCAATTTTGACCCAAGAATCAGATCTGGGGAAAAATGTCGGTTCGTGTATTTTGTCGAGTCTTGAGACGGGAGATGGGGTAGGAAAAAATACCGGAACATTTTTTGAGAAAGTTATGAAAGCGCCTCGTGATACCAATCCTTTTGAGAATATCACCAAGCGATTGGATAGAGACTGGAAGGTTACGCCCGTATCGTGTCCTCTTGCTAAAGAATATTCCTCGAGCCGTGGTTTTGGAGGGGGGATGGGTCCATCGCAATTTATTCCCTCAACATGGGAGTTGTTCAATAGCCGTATTGCAAATGCTGCGGGAGTAAGAGAAAATAGCGCAGATCCGTGGGACCCAGCTCATTCATTTATTGCGACGGCAATATACCTTTCAGACCTCGGCGCGGTGAGCGGAAGCTACACATCAGAGAGGAATTCTGCTTGTCGTTATTATTCAGGAAGAAAATGCGACAATGCTCGTCCCGCGAATATTTTTTACGGCAATCAGGTTATGAACAAGGCTGAGGAGATTCAGAATAATATTGATTTCTTGAAGGGGGTATAAAATACAGTCAATAGTAAATAGTTGATAGTCATTAGTCTCAAGTAAGTTAAACTCTTCGGTAAAAACTAACTATTGACCCACAGGCACATTTTTGGTATAGTGATTTCATAACGAGCTATCTTCCGCTTCGCGCGGATTTTTTGTTTAGAAGATCAACGAGTATCTCACTCATTTTAAAATCAATTATGGAAATCAGAAATATCGCTATTATCGCTCATGTTGACCACGGTAAGACCACGCTTACCGATGCTTTGATGCGCCAGACGGGAATGGTGGGGGAAGGGGTTTCTATGGATTCAAATGTTCTTGAGCAAGAGCGGGGAATCACGATTTATGCCAAGAATACTTCTGTTTTTTATAAAGGAACAAAAATAAATATCGTTGACACGCCGGGTCACGCTGACTTCGGTTCCGAGGTTGAGCGAGTACTCCGTTCCATCGATACCGTCCTTCTCCTTGTTGATGCGCAGGAGGGTCCGATGCCACAAACACGCTTTGTCCTCAAAAAATCACTTGAGCTTGGACTTAAGCCGATTGTGGTTTTGAATAAAATAGACAAGCCAGCGGCGCGTCCCCAAGAAGTGCACAATGAAGTCTTTGAACTTTTCTTTGAATTGGGCGCGACCGATGAACAGCTTGATTTTACGACCGTGTATGCCATCGGTAGACGGGGAATTGCCAAGCGCACCCTCGAAGAAGATTCAAAGGACCTTACCCCGCTTCTCGATATTATTTTAGAAAATGTGCCACCCGCAAAAGCGGATGTGTCCGCGCCTCTTCGTATGCAACCTTTTAATCTCGGATACGACAATTTTCTCGGTCGTCTTGCTATTGGGCGTATTTATGAAGGTACGATGCGCGCAGGAGATATGGTGGTAATAAAGAAGCCCGGAGGAGATACTCGCGCGGGGCGCATTACGAAGCTTTGTACTTATGAAGGCACCGCGCGTAAAGAGGTTCCCGAGGCTACCGCAGGAGATATCGTAATGGTTGCAGGACTTCCCGATATTTATATCGGTGAAACTATCTGCGTAAATGCCGATCAAGAAGCGCTTCCCGCTATCAATATTGACGAACCGACCATCTCGCTTAATTTCCTTGTGAACGACTCTCCTTTTGCCGGTCGTGAAGGTAAATTTGTAACGATTCGTCAGATTCGTGATCGCCTTGAGCGGGAGCTCGAGGTCAATGTCGGACTCAGAGTTGATTTTTCGGCTTTGGATTCTTTCAAGGTTTATGGGCGCGGAGAGCTTCATATTTCTATTCTCCTTGAGCAGATGCGTCGCGAAGGTTTTGAGATTCAAGTTTCTCAGCCACAAGTCATCACCAAAGAAGAGAATGGTGTCAAGCTCGAGCCGTACGAGGAGCTTATTATTGATGTGCCGGTGGAGAGCTCAGGTATTGTGATAGAAAAACTGGGGAAGAGAAAAGGAGTTATGCTCAATATGAAAGAAAGCCACGGGCTTACACGCCTTACCTATGAAATCCCCACGCGCGGACTCCTTGGTTTTCGAAACCAGTTTATGGTGGATACAAAAGGCGAAGGGATTCTTTCCAGCCGTTTTGTCGAGTTCCGTTCGTATGCGGGAGAGATCAAAAAAAGAGATGCGGGGTCTATGGTCTCTATGGCAAGTGGCAAGGCGCTTGGATTTTCTATTTGGAACTTACAGGAACGAGGTGTCCTCTATATTGATCATGGCGCTGAAGTCTACGAAGGTATGGTTGTCGGCAATACCTCCAAAGGAGACGAGATGTCGGTTAACCCCACAAAAGGCAAGCAGCTTTCCAATATGCGTTCATCGGGAAACGATGAAGCTATTACGCTCATCCCTCCATACGAAATTACCATAGAGCGCGGTCTTGAGCTTATAAACAGTGACGAATATTTGGAGATTACTCCGCAATCCGTGCGTATCCGTAAAATGTATCTCACGGAATCCGAGAGAATCAAGGCGATGAATAAGGCGAAGTAGTGGCTTTTAAAGAGAGAAATTGATACTATTAAGTGTATGGAAACAATAAATAATAAAAGTATACTGGAGTTATCAGAAGATGCTAAATTAGAAATAATTAAAGCAATCAATGAAAGAAAAATATCTTATGAAGTAAGTGAAATTGCTGACTATCTAAAAAACAAGGGATTATTTTCTCCTGGCGATAAACTAAATGATGCGGCGAGGATAATATTTGAAGAGGTAAAAGATTCAGTTACTATATAGTTTCAGAAGACGAAAGAATGAGTTGTGAAAGCTCGGGTATGATGGTATTTGCGTCAGCTAATGGCGTGTGGTATTATAGAAAAGTAAGAAGTTTTTACCTCAGTGCTTGTCTTCGCTGTTTTGTTTTATTTTAGTCGAGGTGAGAGGGCGAGGGAAACGGGTCATCTTACGATTAAACAGATAAATAATATAGGACTACTGCATCATAATTTTTCATCAAGAAAAATTATCAGACAGTAGATTCTAA
>JACQCY010000029.1 GCA_016201355.1 Candidatus Yonathbacteria bacterium
GTACTACAATACGGTGCGACCGCATACTTCTCTTGGTTTTGTTTCTCCGGAGGAGTATTATATGAAGAACCGAGAAAATTCTCATATGTAGTGAACTAATACATACCATTGCATTCATTTTTGCTTTCTGATATACTTTTGATTATGGAATTTCTGGTTAAGATTCTGCCATGGGCGCAGATCATTCTATCTATTATTCTCGGCGCAGCAATCCTCCTTCAACAAACAGGAGCAGGTGTCGGAGGAGCTATGGGTGGAAGTGGCGACAGTATTCACTATACGCGCCGAGGGATGGAGAATATTCTCTTTTACCTATCTATTGTTATTGCTATACTCTTTGCTTTTTCGGCGCTCGTAATACTTTTCATCAAAAAATAGCGACACTGCCTCTCTTTATTCGTCGATTCATGCCATGCCAAAAATCTCGTCTCTCCTAAATTTTGGGCAGACTCTCATTAAATAAATGGAACAAGTTAAGAATGAAGGTTTGAAACAAATAATCGCTTTATACGCCATCGTCAAGCGCTTTCTTGTAGCACTCAATATAAGATTGAGCCAGCGCTTCATCTTCCCTTTTGAAGGGCGATTCACTTTGGCATTTAAATCATTTTCATCGCGTGAACGAAAACTATTTTTCGGCGTGGTGTCCGTCTTTTCAATAACGACAATCATTCTCCTCTTCTTAGTCAATCAGGCATTTCTTGTTAAAGTCCCTTCTTCAGGAGGAATACTCATCGAGGGAGTACTTAATACCCCCGCGCATATCAATCCGCTTCTTTCGACGGGGGAGATTAGCTCTGAGGCAGACCGCGACATAACGGCCCTTGTTTACTCCGGACTCCTTCGCTCCGATGGCAAAGGCGGGTTCATTCCTGACCTAGCAGAAAGTTATAAGGTTTCAAAAGATTGGCTCACCTACACCTTTACCTTAAAAAATAACCTCACTTGGCACGATGGAGAAGAGATAAATGCTGACGATGTCGTCTTTACCATAAAAACTGCTCAGGATAGCAGGATGAAAAGCCCCAAGCGCGCAAACTGGGATGGTGTTGGTGTCGAGCAAGTAGACAAACTCACGGTACGCTTCACGCTTAAAAAGCCCTACCCTCCTTTTCTTGAAAATACTACGATGGGGATACTTCCCGAGCATATTTGGAGGACGATTGATTTTAATCGTTTTGATACCAACAAATACAATCGTGAACCGATAGGGTCTGGTCCCTACCAGATTGATAGGGTCGATACCATTACCAAAGACGGCGATAGCATCCCCGTGTCTTACACCCTCAAGGCATTCAAACACTTTGTGCTCGGGAGACCCTATATCGACACTATTAAATTCATCTTTTCTTCAAGCGAAGACAACCTCATCAGAATGCTCAGGTCTGGGGAAATCAACTCAGTGAACTCAATATCTCCGGAACAAGGCAAAATCCTTTCGGAATCAGGATTCCGCGTGGAGCATACCCCTCTTCCTCGCGTACTTGCCGTATTTTTTAACCAAAACCAAGCCCCCATCTTTATCAATCCATCCGTCCGCAAAGCGCTTGCTCTTTCCGTAGACAAACAAGCCATCATTAATAATGTCCTCGCTGGATATGGGATTACCCTTGATTCGCCAATCCCCCCGGGAACAATCAATTATGAAGATTCCGCGCCTGAGAAACCGCTCGCAGAGCGCCTTCTCTCTGCAAAAGATATTCTCGAAAAAGACGGGTGGAAATGGAGCGAAAAAGATTCTCTCTGGACAAAAAAAGTAAAGAAGGAAATCCTCACCCTTAGTTTTACTATTTCAACATCAGAGACCCCCGAACTCAAGATGGTTGCCGAGGAACTTAAAACGGCATGGGGAAAACTCGGTGTCCCCACCGAGATCCGCGTCTTTGCCACGGGCGATTTCAAAGAAACCATCATTCGTCCTCGTAAATTTGACGCTCTCTTTTTTGGGCAAGTGTTTGGGCACGATGGTGATGCATTCCCTTTCTGGCACTCAAGCCAACGAGTAGACCCCGGACTTAATATCGCTTCTTATGCAAATGCGCGCGTAGACAAGCTTTTGGATGATGCGCGAGGAGAAACAAATCCTTTGCGTCGTAAAAAATTATATGAGGATTTCAGAAAAGAGATAGAGCTCGATACGCCGGCAATTTTCATCTATGCGCCAGAATTCCTGTATGTTGTACCAGAAAAAGTAAACGGTGTTTCTTTTGAATCCATAATGATTCCTTCCGAGAGATTTTTAAATGTTTATAAATGGTATATCAACACCGATAATATTTGGAAAATATTTATAAAAGAAAAAGAGAATGTTTCTTAAAAACAAATAATAACCAACATTTTAATAGACAATGCTCGCTTACTAATAACAGATAAAATTAAAAACTTAACCAAATGAACGACAACAACGAAAGCAGGTCAAGAGCAGAATCAACTCAGCCATCAGGGCAAAATCCAAAAGAAGGACCACGCGGAGATAGCTACAGCTCAAGACGGTTCCCCCGTCGAGACAGTGGCGCTCGCGGTCCTCGTAGCGCAGTGAACAGATCGGCAAATAGATCCACCTTTAGAGGCCAAGGTTCGCAACAACAAAACCGAACAAACACCATCTCGCCCCGGGAACAACAAGGACAGGATCGAGGACGGGGACAAAATAGGTTTATAGGAACACGAACAAACATAAACAACCAAGGATCAATGTCCGTCAGGATAAAGCATCTTGAGGGTAGAGAGAAAGCTGAATCTCGCCACGCAACCATCCCCTTCCCCGCAAAAAATGTAGAAACGATTATCCCCCCTCTCAAAGATGGGGATATTCGCGTAATTCCTTTGGGAGGAGTTGAGGAAGTCGGTCGCAATATGACTTGTATTGAATATAAAAACTCTATCGTCATCATTGATGCAGGTCTGCAATTTCGTGAAATCAATACTCCCGGAGTCGACTATCTCCTCGCGAACACCAAATATATCGAGGACCGCAAACATAAAATAAAAGCGATCATCATCACCCATGGACACCTCGATCACATAGGAGGAATCCCTTACATCATAGAGAAACTGGGTAATCCCCCTATTTATTCAAGAAGTCTATCGACCCTCCTCATAAAAAAACGCCAGAGCGAATTTCCTCATATCGCGCCACTTGATATTCGTGTCGTTGAAAAAAACGATCGCGTAACCCTCGGTGATTTTAAGGTGCAATTTTTCAGTGTGACCCACACCATCCCTGACGCAATGGGTGTCATTCTTGAAACTCCTTATGGAAATATTGTCCACACGGGAGATCTTAAACTCGATCATATAGACGGGGTCCCTACACTCGATGAAGAAGAAAATTGGGAGCATATTGCTCAAGCAAAAAACCTTTTGCTCTTGGCAGATTCCACCAATGTTGAGCGACCGGGATTCTCTTTCCCTGAACGCATCGTACTCAAAAATATCGAGAATATCATCCGCAACACAAACGGACGGCTCATTGTCGCCACTTTTGCCTCGCTCCTTGAACGTCTTATCAAAATCATTGATACTGCAGAACTTCTTGGCAAAAAAATCGTCCTCGATGGGCGCAGTATGAAAAACAATGTTGATATTGCGCGCGAAGGCGGTTTCCTCAAAGCAAAAAAAGAGACATTCATCCCCATTGAAGAAATGGAGCAGTACCCGCCTGATCGTGTTGTGGTACTTGCAACAGGTGCTCAGGGAGACGAATTTGCCTCTCTGATGCGCGCCGCAAACAAGACGCATAAGTACTTGAAAGTAAACAAGCGGGACACCATTCTTCTCTCTGCGTCGGTAATCCCCGGGAACGAGCGCAGTGTTCAAACCCTTAAGGATAACCTTTCGCGACAAGGAGCGGAAATCATCCACTATCAAAATGCCGATGTGCATTCCACAGGACATGCAGGTCACGATGAAACGCTATGGATTCACAAAAAGGTTCATGCGCGTTTCTTTATCCCTATTCACGGTTACCACTATCTTCTTCGCGTACACAGCAAAATAGCAAAGGAAGCCGGGCTCACGGATGATCGTATTATTATCCCTGACAACGGTATGATTATTGAGATCCAAAATGAAGGAAATAATATCGTCGTCCTCAAAGAGACAGCTCCTCGCGGGCTTATTCTCGTTGATGGTTTTTCTGTCGGAAATATTCAAGAGGTTGTGATCCGCGATCGCCAGATGCTTTCACAGGATGGAATCTTTGTTATTATCATTACCGTAGACCTCGCTACCGGAAAAGTTACCAAGTCCCCCGATGTTATCTCACGAGGGTTTGTGTACCTCCGTGAATCACAAGACCTCCTTCGCCAAGCGCGTCTCCTCGCCAAAAAGACGGTTGAGGATATGACCACAGGTAACAAATCTATTGATTTTGATTATGTAAAGGACCATGTTACCGACACCATCGCGCGCGCCCTCTTTCAAGAGACCGCAAAGCGACCAATCGTTATCCCGGTGATTTTGGCGCTGTAGCCATAAAAAGGAATTTCCTTCTTATGTTAAAATGGCAGTAATGTAAAACTATTCGTATGCCCACACGCACGCTCTCACAAAAAACGCTTCTCATCCTCGTCTATGTGGCGAGTTTCTTCTATTCGTTCCACTACGCGCTCCCCTTGTATATTGAATCGTCGTTCATCTCCCAATTCCTTTCTGCTGAAAA
>JACQCY010000028.1 GCA_016201355.1 Candidatus Yonathbacteria bacterium
AAACAGATGGCACGGTATATTGTTGGGGGTATAATGCTTACGGCCAATTGGGTGATAATACAACGACCAAGAGATATACCCCTGTCAAAGTATTAGGGGTAGGCGGTTCTGGGTATTTGAATTTATCACATTATTATTCCTCCGGCACATTCACTTCCGCGGCCATCAATCTCGGCGCGCCTTCTTCCGGTTTTTCTACTTTAGCTTTTAATTTAAATCAACCGACCAATACGGATCTGGATGTTCAGGTGGTGGTTTCTTCGGACGGGACAACTTGGTCTTCATATTACAATTATGACGGGTCCACCACGGCTATCGGTTCCACCGCAAATACGGCAAGATTCAGCAAGGATAATACGAACTGTACGGTGACCGGTACCAATCCGTATGCGGTCAGCTGTTCTATTCCTTCCGCTCTTGCTACGTTGATAAACGGAAAACAATACATAAAATACAAAGCGTATCTATCCACAACAGACACATCCGCCACCGCGACATTAAACGATATTACGGTTTCGTATACTCAATATTCGACATCCGGCACCCTCACCTCTTCTAAATATGATTCGGGGAGTACAGGAAATACCATCAGTGGGATTAAATGGACGGGATCGGCAACCTCAAGCACGGCAATTATTAAATTCCAAATGCGCGTCGCGTCAACTGCTAGCGGGCTTGATACTGCCGTATGGCAAGGGCCAACTTCAAGCTCCGACTACTTTACTGCGGGGTATCAGACAATAACAAATTCAAATCTAACAGGGACCACGGGTCGTCAGTTCTTCCAGTACCAAGCGTCTTTAACTTCCACTAGCGATACGACACCGATCCTTACGGGGGTTACGATACAATATGTGGTCAATGCGCCTCCGACGGTTTCTAATGTGAGCGCGTCGCAAGGGAGTGATGGCACCGTAACGGTGGGGTATGATGTTGCTGACACGGATAGCTCAAGCGAGACCATCACTTTGCAGTATTGCCCTACGGGGAGCACCTGTGCGGTAGATAGCGATACTAACTGGGTTTCTGCAACGACGGTTACGGGAAATGTCGGCGCGGGCATTATCCTCGGCACAGGCAAGAGTCTTGTGTGGACTCCGACGACGGACTACGCTTCGCAGTACAATGGAGTGGAAAAGATTCGTGTGAAAGCGAATGATGGAGATGCGGCAAATAATCTGGGTTATGGCATTTCCTCTTCATTTATTCTCGATACAACTGCGCCCGTGATTTCGGTTGCCACTATTGACTCATCGGGGACGCAAGACATTGTTAATTTAACAACAACCGATAATTCATCGCTCACCTATCGCCTTTGCAACACCGCCGATTTTGCCCTCTGCGCGACATGGACGACCATCACTTCAGGAGTTGCAACTCCCGTGAATTGGACAGCAGTCGGCGCTCCCAATGCGGAAACAGTGTACCTTCAAGTGCGCGACGCCTATGGCAATACAACATCGCGCACTATTACGGCACCCGCAATGCCAACCAACCTCCTTGCTGCCGATGTTTCAAATCCAAACGCGCAATCTTTTGGAGAAACATTATCGTGGCTCTCGGTTTCCAATGCCACTTCGTACAAAGTATACAGCGCGTACACTGGTTCGGCTTCTACGGCGCCAAGTTCATACTCTCTCCTCTCCAATCCAACGACCAATGTGTATCAACACACTATCACCACTGCCACCACTTCCGCATATTGGTACCGTGTAGCGGCCGTGAATGCAAACGGCGACATTTCAAATTTCACCACATTGCAGACGCTCGGCGATGTGCCAGACAGTTTTGGCACGACGCTCCCCGATACCACAGCGCCGACAATTGACTCTGCCACGGTGGCTGTTCCCACGGCGACACTCAAGAATACTTCTGCGGTCATTACCTTTACCACCAACGAACTTGCCATCGCGAAAGTTTACTACGGCACGACAAACTATGGCACCGCTTGCAATAGCTACGGAACGCACATAACCACCACTTCGTATGTTACTGCGCAAAGTGTTTCCCTCACGGGACTCACTGCCAGCACACCCTATTATTACTGTTTGAAAGCGGTGGATACTCTGGGAAATCCACTCGTAGACCCGAATACGGGAATAGATGGTAGCGCAATCGCTCCGCTTACAACGGCAGGAGGACCGACGATCACGGGTCTCCAGCCAACAGCCGTTGCCGATACAGCAGCAACTGTTACATGGAACACTTCCACCTCGTCTGATTCCTACATTTACTATGGAACCAGCGCATCGGTCACCAATCCAAAAACCGCGGGAAGCGCCGCGTTCGTAAGTTGTGTCGCCAGTGTCTGCCAGCACTCAGTCGGTATCTCGGGACTTACCGCAGGCACCAAGTATTACTATTATGTAACTTCCACCGATAGTCTTGGCAATACCACCCCTTCAGCGATCGATAATTTTACCACGACCATTGACATCACGCCTCCCGTCATCACCGGTATCACCACTCCCGTCACTTCATCAAACGCTGTGATTATCGTATGGCAGACCGACGAACCGGCAACATCACAGGTGTATTACGGAGGAACTGCCGGGTCTCGCCCCAACTTCACCACGCTTGACACAACGAAATCAATCTACCATGTCGTTACCCTCTCTTCGGCAACGCTCAATGCAAAAGGCGGAGCAACCGATGTTCTTTTGAGCAACAACACGCTTACTCCAAGCACCACTTACTACTATGTTGTTCTCTCAAGCGATGTCGCAGGAAATCTCGCGACCTCTCCCGAACAAACGGTCACGACTCCTTCGACAGGAAATGTGACGGTCGTTGCGGTTTCGGTAACAGCGGCACCGACAACATCTGGAACAACCCCCGACACGACGCCCCCGGTCATTTCCAATGTAAAGGTTTCGAATATCACTCCGTTTACCGCTACCATCACTTTTGACACCGATGAAGTGGCGGTGGGCAAATCATCGTATGGAAAGGATACTTCATACGGTGACAATGCATCAGATGATTTCTCGTGGGGAACGACGCACACCATTAAACTTCGCGGACTTACCCTCGGAGCCGAGTATCATATTAAAGTCTTTGCGGTGGACAAAGCGGGGAATATCGGACTTTCTGATGACAGTTCGTTCAAGACAAGTTTTCTTAGTGAAAATATTTCTGACCTCACAAAGGTAGAGAATATCGAGCAGTTCCAAAAGGAAATTGAGGACACGATTGCATCTATTCTCCCTTCGCTCATTCCTCCTTTTGTCGGCAGACCGCAAATCACGGACATTACCGAAGACGGCGCGACGGTATCGTTTACCACCAATATCAAGTCATTCCCTGTGGTTGGTTTTGTGGAAGAGAATTTGTTTGACGCTGGAAAAGAGAATCCTTATACGGGAGAAACCTCGGACACGACCGAAAAGAGACTGAATCACACGCTCGCGCTTATCGGACTTAAACCAAACACGACGTATCATATTCAAGCGCGCGCATTCTCGCTCCCTCAAGTTATCGGCAAGTCAAAAGACTATTCGTTTACCACGAAAGCGTCAAAAATCGTCGCTTCTATCATTGAGCGTAAAAAAGATTCATTCACCGTCGTATGGACGACACTTGAGCCGACCTCTTCTATCGTTGAGTACAAGAACCTAAGCTCGGGTCGCACGGCGCGCGTTACGGATGATGTGAAGAAGACCTCGCATGCAATGAAAATCGAGAATCTTCCCTCGGCGACTTCGTTTAGCGTGAATGTTTCGGGTATCAATGAAAAAGGCAACATCATAGAAGCCGGCACCCCACTCTCGGTAATGACATCAAAAGATGTTACCGCTCCAGCGCTCTCTGGATTTAAGGTTGCAAACGCTTTGGTCCCCGGACGCACTGACCGTATTCAGACTATCATCTCGTGGACGACTGATGAATTGTCAGACTCGGTCGTATATTATGAAGAAGGGGTAGGCACCACTGGCGATACAAAAGAGCTTGCGAACAAGGTTGAAGTGCCTGATCTCAGCGCAAATCATAATGTCATCCTCTCGAGTTTGAAGCCGGGCGCAATCTACCGTATCAAGATAACCTCGACTGATGACAGTGGCAATACCGGAGTCTTTGGTCCGCGTACCGTCATCACGCCTCGCCAGACTGAATCTATCACCGACATCATCTTCAAGAACTTTGAGGACAGCTTTAAATTCTTGAGAAATATTTAGGGGAAGTGAATAGTGAATAATGAAGAGTGAGTAATGAATAGTGAAGAGGCGAGCAGAAAACACCCCTTGGGGTGTTTTCTGCTTTAGGAGAGACAACAAAGCTCCGCCCTTTGCATAAGGGCGGAGCTTTGTTGTCTTGGCTTGGAGGTTGAACCCCCAAGGAGGGTTTTTGTCTGTAGATGGTGTGATACAATTGCTATATGAATAAGACAAACACTAAAAAACAGAGAGAATACACTGCTTTTTGGCGCCAAAGCGAGGCTTTGGAAAACTCGGCTTATCTACTTGGGTGTTTCGTTCCCAAGTGGAATAAATATATATTGACAGTAAAAATTACTTTGTATATACTTTAGCATATATGAAAACAGCAGTATTAAATATCAAAATAGACCCAAAAGTAAAGCGCGCGGCGCAAAAAGTAGCTGATGACCTTGGCTTCTCTCTTTCGGCGATTATAAATGCGTCGCTGAAAAATTTGGCAAGAGATAAGGCCATTTCGTTTTCAGTTTTAGAGCCAACACTGCGCTTAAAACATTCAATTAGATCTGCTCGTCTCGATCGTGTTCGAGGGAAATCGACTGGTCCATTTTACGACGCTGATAGTATGATACGATCTCTTCGTGCGTAAGCTATTTGAATTTATGGTCATTACCTACAGTCGTGTGTTTAAAAAGATGCTTCGTAAGCAACCAGCAGTTATGCAAGAAAAATTTTATGAGAGGCTTACTTTGTTTGTAAAAAATCCGTATCACCCGCTTTTGATTAATCATTTGTTAAATGGTGAGTGGGTTGGTTGCAGAAGTATTAATATAACAGGCGACATCAGCGCTATTTTTGAAGAAATAAGTGGCGAGCATATCGAATTTGTTGATATCGGAAGCCATAGTAAACTGTATTCGTAATAAAGTGATAATCGCCGCCAAAGCGAGGCTTTGGATTTTTGTTGTACGCGAGTAGTCTATGGTAAGATATATAGATAAATAAAAAAAGCATTATGAAAAAAACACGAATAGCTATTAATGGATTTGGGCGCATTGGGAGAGCTTTTTATAAACTTGCGCGGACACGGCCAGAGCTTGAGATCGTGGCGGTGAATGATCTCGGCGATCCATCGAATATGGCATACCTCCTCAAATACGACACCGCGTACGGCAAGGCGGATTTTGAGGTGACGGTTGTGCCTCCGGGTGGTGGCGAAGAGCCAGGATTTATCGTGGGCGGGCAAAAGGTGATCCTCGTTCAAGAAAAAGAACTATCCGCGCTTCCGTGGGCGAAATACGACATTGATATCGTGGTGGAGTCCACTGGTTTTTATACGAGCGCCGACAAAGCAAAGGCGCACTTGGATCAAGGCGCAAAACGCGTGGTCATCACTGCGCCAATGAAAGGTGAACCGCTCCCTGAAGTACCATGCATCACCGCGCTTATGGGTATCAATGACATGGAGCTTGCGGGTGTGAAGATCTCATCAAATGCTTCCTGTACGACCAATGCGGCAAGTCCCGTCATTTGCATTTTGAACGAAACGATCGGTATTGAAAAAGCGCTCCTTAATACGACACACGCATACACGGGTACGCAAAAGATCGTGGATGGTCCGGGTGGCAAGGACCTTCGTGGCGGTCGCGCCGGCGCGCAGAATATGATTCCGGCATCGACGGGCGCGGCGATCTCGGTGACCGAGGTCGTGCGCGACCTCAAGGGCAAGTTTGACGGCATCTCAATCCGCGTACCGGTCATCACGGGTTCTATCGCTGATGTGACCTTTATCGCAAAAAGAAATACCTCTGTTGAGGAAGTGAATCAAATTCTCCGCGATGCGGCGCGCGATTCTCGTTGGGCAGGCATCTTTACCGTGAGCGAAGAGCCAATCGTCTCGTCTGATATTGTCGGCGAGCTCTATGGATCCATCGCCGACCTTGACCTTACCCGTGTTGTGGATGGCAATCTCGTGAAAGTAATGGCGTGGTATGACAATGAAATTGGGTACACGAATACGCTGGTAAAGCATGTTCTAAAGGTCTCGGAATACCTTTAGAAAATTTCAAATTTCAAATTTTTAATTTCAAAATAATGTATCAATGAGATGAACTACGACCTTGAAGAGAGAACAGCAAAGTTTGGAGAAAATACTGTTCATTTCGTCGGCTCTCTTGCTAAAAATGAAGTAAACAAAATCCTCATAAATCAAATCGTTAGGTCTGCTACCAGTGTAGGCGCCAATTATATGGAGGCAAATCAGGCAAGTTCAAAAAAGGATTTTAAAAATAAGATTGGGATTTGCAGAAAAGAGGCAAATGAGACAAAATATTGGTTGAGGATGATATTGAGCGCAAATAAAGATAATGCTGATGGATGCAGAAAACTTTGGAAAGAATCTCACGAATTGATGCTGATATTTTCTAAGATATTCAGTAGTTCCAATAAAGATTGATGTATTGCAACATTATTTAAAAATTTGAAATTTATCATTTAACATTATGCGCATTTACATCGGTACTGATCATGCGGGGTTTGAGCTCAAAGAAAAACTCGTTATTTTTTTGAAAGAGCTGGGGTATATGGTGGAGGATTTTGGCGCGTATTCATACGAGAGTCAGGATGATTACCCTGATTTCATTCGCAAAGTTGCAGAAGCGGTTGCTCAAGATCCTTTATCAAGAGGTTTTGTCCTTGGGGGCTCCGGGCAAGGCGAAGCGATGTGCGCGAACAGGGTAAATGGCGCGCGCGCCGCCGTGTACTACGGAGGGGCTGTGGATATTGTGGTGCTTTCGCGCGAGCATAATGACGCGAACATTCTTTCTCTCGGCGCGCGCTTCATTGATGAAGAGGAAGCGAAAGAAGTCGTGCGGGTGTGGCTCGAAACGCCGTTTTCAGGAGAAGAAAGACACATTCGAAGAATTAAGAAAATAGAAAATAGTAAATAGCAAATAGAATGGATGCAGAATAGCGAATAATTTTGAATTTTACTTCTATTTACTACTTTCTACTCACTATTTTCTACCCAAAATGATTGAAATCATTCCCGCCATAATGCCAAAAAATTATGATGACCTTGTTGGTAAGGTCGGTCTTTTTGCGGGGGTGGCGCCTCTTGTCCAGCTTGATATTATGGATGGGAAATTCGTACCCAATCGAACATGGCCGTACAATCCCGGCGACCAGCATTTTGTAAAAATAATTAAAGAAGAAGAGGGGATGCCCGAATGGGAGATTATTGATTTTGAAGTTGACCTTATGATTCAAAATCCTGAGGAGGTAGTAGGACAGTGGGTTTTGGCGGGAGCAGAGCGTATTATCGTGCATATTGAAGGAGTGAATGATTTTGAAAAAATCCGCAAAGCGGTTCCGCAAGGCGCCGTCAAGTTTGGGCTAGCGCTCAATCCATCGACACCGCTGTCGTCTATTGAGCCATACCTTGATCGTATTGATTTTGTGCAATGTATGGGAATTGCGAAGATAGGGTTTCAGGGAGAGTCATTTGATAGTCGAGTGCTTGAACAGATTCGCTCTGTCCGGAATATTCGTCCCGATATGCCTATTAGTGTAGACGGCTCGGTAAATTCCGAAACCGCAGGAATATTGGTAAAAGCCGGTGCCACGCGTCTTGTTGCTGGTTCGGCGATTTTAAAGAGCGGGGATGTGTCCCTTGCTGTTCTCGAATTGAGAAATTTGGTACAATGATATCAGCCATAAAACTCTTCGAGTTTTTGGAATTTTAAATGCTTAATTTTTAATTTCAAAATAAATCTTAATTTCTTAATTTAAAAATTGAAGAATTAAAACATTCTTTAAAAATTAAAAATTTGAAATTAAAAATTAAGTACTCTTCCATGACGCACCTTCACGACGACAATATAAAATTCCTCGAAGAAAAAGCGATTGAAGTTCGCAAGTCCATTATTGAGGCGCTCGTAGAGGCAAAAAGTGGACACACAGCGGGACCTCTCGGTATGGCGGATATCTTCACCGCGTTTTATTTTCATATTCTCAAGCACGATCCAAAAAATCCGGGATGGGAGGAACGCGATCGTGTCGTCCTCTCTAATGGGCACATTTGTCCAGTACTCTACTCGGCGATGGCGCATAGCGGATATTTCCCTGTGGAAGAAATGAAGACGCTTCGAAAATTT
>JACQCY010000033.1 GCA_016201355.1 Candidatus Yonathbacteria bacterium
ATTGGTGCCCTCGGTAGGACCGCGAGTACGCTTATCTCTTCTTACAGGAGCAGTACAGGTTTCCCATTTTCTCGGATGAGTACATCCTCAAAAATATGGGAGAACCTTTTCGATTCCTACACGAAGCCGCGCAGGCGGCTTCTCTCGGGCACAATAAAAAAACACCAACAAATTTGTTGACGTTTTTTTATGGTGCCCTCGGTAGGAATCGAACCTACAATTACCCCTTAGGACGGGGTAGTTATATCCATTTAACTACAAGGGCGGATAAGAAAAGGGGTAACAATACCCCTTTTCCCTCATAGTCCATAGTATCAAAGATCTTATTCAATCCCAAGGAGACTTGATAATTTTGCTTTATCGAAACCAACAACCATATCTCCATCAACAAGAATTACCGGTACCCCCATCTGTCCGCTTTTCTCGATCATCTCTTTGCGTTTTTCAAGGTCGGTGCCAACATTGTACTCTGTGTAGGGTACTCCGTTTTCAGTAAAAAATCCCTTTGCCATCTTGCAATAGCCGCAAGTATCCGTAGAGTATATTGTTACATTTTTCATATTATATTGATGATGCTTTTATTTATTGATAACAAAAATATCATACCACAAATAAAGGTCGTGTACCACACTATCTATTGATTCCGGGTACGCATAATTTCCAGAATAACATCAAAATTGTCTTCTTTTGATATCTTATTCCTCTTTTGATAATTACACTGAACACATTGATGAATAATGATGCGGGTGTCTCCGTCAACCTCTACGCTCTTTGGCTCCATTATCCCCCCACAGAGAGCCAATCGATCCCCCGGATTGATATCTACATGTTTGCTCCAAAGACATTGAGGACAATGATTTGTATAGCCACTACCCTGTACGAAATAACCACATTTCTCACAAGAAAAATCCTCGATCGTTCTCTGAAATTTTCTCATCATATTTTTGCATCAAGCTCTATGTAGAAAGTAGAACCAGTCCCTTCTCCCTCTGAAACTGCCCAAATGCGTCCTTTGTGAGCTTCCATAATCTCTTTGGCGACATAAAGACCGAGACCAAGACCTTCAGTGTATATTTTATTGATACCGCTTGCTCGGCTGAATTTCTTGAATATTTTTTCAAGTGCGCTTTTATTCATTCCGACACCAGCATCCGAGATGCTGAGAATGACTTTAGATTTATCGGGATTTTTTGAAAGGAGAACGGTTATTTCTCTTTGAGGCGCGTATTTGATGGCATTATCGACGAGACTTGATATGACCTGTCGTATTTTCCCCATATCAGCAACAACGAAGTAATTTTCATATTTCTTGTCTATGATAACATCAAGGGTGGCCCCTGCGTGTTTTGCAGAAAGTCTCATTTCGTTTATGACACCGAGAACGAGCTTTTCCATATCTATATCAATAAACGAATATCTTACATCACCGCTCTCAATGTCTGAGATATTCATAAAATCAGATATGATCGTGATGAGTCGTTTGCTTGAATCGAGTATTTTTACCACCGCGTCAATGACAAAGGGAGGAGTCTCTCCAAATGAACCGTCAATAATCATCGAAGAATACCCATTGATGGCGGTAAGCGGATCGCGCAAGTGATGTGATGCAATGGCAAGGAATTCGGTTTTTTTCTTTTCAAGGATGGTTAATCTTTTTTTTGTCTCATCAATATCATAAAAGAGTCGCGCTACTTTGTCTTTCGATTGGATCTCTTTCTTTGTGTTCTCTATAAGGAAAAAACTCGCAAAGATAATAATGATGGTCAGTGTCATATTGACAACAACTCCCAAAAGAGAGTCTGAAAAAAAGAACCTCATTAGGAGAATGGAGATTGTGGCGATGGATAGAAATTCGACGGCAATAATCTCTATGCTCCAAAAATTATATTTAACAAGGATAAGCCCCACCCCTATGGCGCCGATAGCGATACTTGTGTATCCAAAAAGAAATAAATCATAAATGTTCGAAAGCCCCGGGTAGAAAGATATCGAGCCGGAGAATATTATCGCCGATGCCGTAAAGACCACGAGCATATCCCGCGCTTGAAGTTTGAAAATCCCCGCGCTCTGGCGGTATTTTTTAAGAAGAGACCATAATACTGCGACAAAGAATATTGCTTGGTAAGAAAAATAGAGCGAATACCATTTCCCAAAGAAAAATCCTGCTTTTATCGCATCGCGCGCTCCCGCTTCCTTTATAATAAGCCCGGGGGAAAGGATAGCGAATGCGATAACAATGGGGGGAACAAAGACGGCAAGATAATGCCAAAACGAAGCAGATATTCCTCGCACCAAAGGAACATCGAGAAAGAGAAAGGCGATGAGAGGAGCCGCTCCTGCTCCAAGATAGAGTATGGTGAGTATTGTATGTGTCGCAGAAAAAGGAGCAACCCCCAAAAAAGAAAGCGCCATTGCCCACCACAAAAGAACTATCGTGAAAAAGAGAAAGAACTTACCCCTTCTTTTTGTTTGATCTTGTCGGTAAATGAGGACGCCAAACAAGAATAATGAAATACCAGAGATGGTAATTGCTCCCTGATGTACAGAAAAACGAGAAAAGAGTTCAATAACTGTCGCGAGCATCTTTTTATTATAACATCAAGCGAGGACAATGTGAAAAAAAGTAATCTCTTTTTTACATTGTCCGAGTGCCGATGCTATATGTACTCATATAACATCAAGCGAGGTTGTGTGGCGAATATTTGGAGCCACACAAAGACGGAGCGCGTTCGGCGCGAGTCGGGGTCGCGGGATTTTTCAACAGAAAAATACCTGTGACAATGTGAAAAAAAGTAATCTCTTTTTTACATTGTCCGAGTGCCGATGCTATATCGCCGAACGAGGAGCGCGACAAACATACGGAATGTTTACCGCATCCGAGCGATGGCGATATATAGTAATCTATATATGTACTTATATATATTGCTATATTCCTTTTGCAAAAGGCAGATCAACAATAAAAGTTGTGCCATTATTCGCGCCACCGGATTCGGCCCAAAAATCTCCATGGTGCGTGTGTACTATTTTCTTTGCAATATAGGTGCCGATACCGGGAGCTTTATTGCCAAACGACACTGTCTTTACTTTGTTCCCCTCTGGGTGATTGACTCGGGACGAGATCTCTCCTTCTCGGCTCACCGCAAGGTCAAATCGTTCAAAAAGAGCTTTGATCTGTTCATCGGTCATACCTATTCCCGAGTCCGAGACCGCGAGACGAATTCTTTTTTCTTCTTGATTTGTAGAGACTGCAACTTTCATTGTGCCGTGAGCCGGAGTATAGAGTATTGCATTTTCAAGCAAATGTAATACTACCTGACGAAGTTTTTTCTCATCCATATCAATCAATACGCTTTCGCTCCCCTCCTCTATGGTAAAGGACAGGGTAAGTTCTGCTTCTTTTATTTTCGATTCTGTATTGGTAAGCACGCTTTTGATAAAATCGACAAAATTTTGAGGGCGGAGCGAGAGCTCCATTTTCCCTTGCTCAATTTGTGACATCGTGATAAGGTTTTCCACCAGAGCTATTATTTTTTCGCTGGAAAGATAAAGCTTGTTTGCCGCATCGCGTATTTCACTGGAGATGGTTCCAAACGAACCCTCTAAAATCATTGAGGCATATCCTTTTATCGTCGTGAGCGGCGCGCGCAGTTGATGAGACACGATAGCTACAAATTCAGATTTCTGTTGTTCCATTGCGGGGAGTCGTCCATTGAGCGCATCCATCTCTTTTGTTAAAGCAAGAAGACGACTTTCGTGACGCCGTTTTCTATATATTCCATAAGCAAGAAGCGCGAGGGAAGTAACTATTAAAATTATGAGCGTTATATTTATCATCATTCTTCCATTTGTGGCTTCTCGATAAGGAGCGGTTCAATCCCCATGGATTCATTCGTAATCTTTACAATATCTTTATCCACTAATTTTAATTCTCGGTATGCGCTGTTGTAGTGGTTCACGCTTGTACCGAGGGTGTTGCCGAGTTTTTTCATCAGATCTTCGTATTTGATAAGGTGTTTGCCAAGCTCCCGCACGCGACCCATAATAAGTTGCGCCGTTTCTTCTATCTTGAATGCGCGGAAGCCATAGAGTACCGATTGCAAATAAGCAGAGAAGGTCGTCGGCGACACGATGATAACCTTTTTTTCGTTCGTAGCGTAATCAATAAGACTCCTTGTGTTGACCTTGATTGCGCCAACTTCATTGACTAAGAGGTCGTAATAGATCCCTTCAGCAGGAATAAACATGAAAGCAAACGGAAGCGTTCCCTCCTCTGGGCGCACATATTTTGCCGTCTCGTCAATGCGTTTTTTGAGGTCGTTTCTGAATTCTTTCTCAATCTCTTCTTTGCGGACAGGATCATCTTCGTTCACCACACGATTGTAATTATCAAGGGAGAATTTCGCATCCACCGGTATCATTCCATCTTTGGTAAGAATGACCGCATCCACCGTAGCTCCATCTTTGAATTGGTGCTGAAGCCTAAAGGCCGTACGAGGAAGTATATTGTCAAGGATAAGCTCAAGCGCCGCTTCTCCGAGATTACCTCGTTGCTTCTGATGTTTGAGGACTTTTTCAAGATTGCGGAGCTGATCGGTAATACTGAGCACTTGCTTGCTCGTCTCGTTTGCGGCGGTCATTTCTTTTGCCACCCCGAGAAGATTTCTCTCGACCTGCTCATTGATCTGACGGATAAGCTTTTGGGATTCGGTAAATTGAGAGAGCGCCGCCTGTTGCATCTCTTTGCTTGAATCTCCTATTTTTACATCTACAGTCTTCATAAAATCCCCAAGCTGTGATTGTAGGCTCCCCATTTGATTTTGAATAAAGATAAGCGCATCGTTGGGTGAGGTGATACCAGAAGCTCCCCCCTCTTTGTTCTTTTTAGTATAGAAAATGAACACTCCCGCTCCGAGTATTCCAATGATTAGCCCAACCAAAATGAAGAGAATTTCTGGCATAGATTAAAGAAGACCACGGTACCCTTCCGTCATCGTATTGATGAAGCTCGGAAGCACAAATATCATACCGATGAGTGGCAAAATGAATACGACGAGGGTGATAATGAGTGTCCACATAAAATATTTACGGGTTTTCTCTACAGAGACATACATTTTTTGCAAAAGTTCTCCCTGCGCTTGAATACGATTTAATATTTCTTGTTCCATAAGTTTAATTCTACTATGAAAACATTAAAATAAAAAGCCATTTATAATTTCGGACATCGTATGTCCAAAATTTGCTGGATGGCAAATATCTTGTATAATATGCACATTAATTCCTAATAAATTTTTAATTATGTCTTTACACGAACAGATCAAAGGTGAAATTAAAACAGCGATGCTTGCGCGGGATAGCGTCAAGCTTAGTGTGGTTCGGGGTATGGTTACCGCATTTACGAATGAGCTCGTGGCAACGGGCAAAACCCCGCAAGACACCCTCGACGATGCAGGGGTGCTCAAGGTTATCAAACGACTTTCCAATCAGCGCAAGGACTCTATTGAGCAGTTTGAGAAAGGAGGTCGTCCCGAGCTCGCAGAAAGCGAAAAAGCCGAGCTTGCCATTCTTGAAAAATATCTCCCTGCTTTGATGTCACGCGATGAAATCAAGAAAGTCGCGCTTGCAAAAAAAGAAGCTCTCGGTATCACCGACAAATCAAAAGCTGGTCAGCTCACCGGTGTTATTATGAAAGATCTCGCAGGTAAAGCTGATGGTGGCGAGGTAAAAGCAGTCGTGGATGAGATGTTTGTTTAAAAATTATTTTATTTCCCCTCTCAGTTTCTGATGATACGCAACAGCAAAACGATGCGCCTCGCTGTTGGCGAGGAGGATTGACCGCTCGTGAGCAATTCCGCCAAGCCCCGCCCTTGGCAAAGATTTGCCATAGAAAATATCTTTTGGTCTGTGGTGCTTGTCTTTCACGACCCCAACAACGGGAATTGCTATCCCCCATTCAGTAAGCGCTTTTTCAGCAGTGTTTACTTGCGCTTTTCCTCCATCGACGATGATGAGTTTTGGCATCTGCCACTCCGTGTGTTCAAAACGGCGGGAGAGTATTTCGCGAAGCGATGCATTGTCGTCATTGGTGCTTGTCTTGATTTTAAATTTACGATAGTCGCTCTTTTTCGGCTCGCCATCTTCAACGACTATCATCACCCCAACCGTGTTTGTGCCGGAAATATGAGCGATATCATACGCTTCAATGCGAAACGGATCGCGAGCGAAACTAAGGTCCGACCTTAAATTCAAGTTCCCAAGGTCGGGTCTTGTTTCGCGCGCGTGGTCAGCTTTTAAAAGCGCCACATCTTGAATATGTTTGAGCGCAAAGATTGTTTTTTTAATCCGTAATGCTTCTTCAAATTTGAGCTTTTGAGCGGATTGTCGCATTTCATGCTCAAGCAGGCGAATAAGCGCGGGTTTCTTTCCTTCAAAAAACAACTTGATATGCTGTATTGTTTTTGTGTATTCGTTTTGCGATACTCTTCCAACACACACACCAGGACATAAACCAATTTGCGCATTGAAACACGGCTTGCCTTGCCCAACCTTGCAGGTGTCTCTAAAAGAAAAAATCTTGCGAACCATGGTGAGCGCTTCGTGCAAAACTACCCCCTGGGGAAATGGGCCAAAAACAGCTTTTAGTCGGGAGGTTTTAGGTTTTAGTTCACTTGGATGTTTCGTTTCCAAGTTGCGGCTACGCATTGTCATCACGCGAGGAAATTTTTCCTTGGTAATGACCACGAAATTAAAACTCTTATTATCTTTTTCTTTCGTGTTGTACGGCGGTTTATATTTTTTGATAAGATGTGCCTCAAGAATAAGCGCTTCAAGGACAGAGTCAGTTTTAATGAAGTCAACGGTTTTCACTACCCCTATCATACTTGCAATAATAGGTCCGCGTGTTGCCATAAGATCATTCCTAAAATAACTTGCAACACGCGCGCGAAGAGAGGTTGCTTTACCAATATATAAAATAGAGTGCCTTGTCCCGCGTAAAATATAGATACCCGGCGCTTCAGGCAGTTTTTTTGTTATTTTATTCATATATTTTACAAAGGTCCTTCCTTCGTAAATTCATTGGGTTTTATAGTCCTTTGCAATTACTTGCGGGAGTATATCCTTGCGCTTCAGCATCCTGTATTGAAGAAAAATAGCGACGGTTCGCTTCACTTATCTTCTGCGCTCCTGCGCACCATATATAATGATACTTGGTTCCACTTTTCGAACCGACGAGCTGGTTCGTGCTAGTTACCGTTGGAACCGAAGATATATTTACTTTCTGATTATCCTCCGCAGGGAGAAAAGTATCTGCGGTAATCTCTGGCTCATTTTCTATCCGAATAGGCACTCGAGAATCTTCTATTTTAGAGAGTCGCCCAAGCCCAAACGAACCAAGGGCGATAAGGATTATGATAAGTCCAAAGAATACATCATCCGATAAAGCTCGTTTTAGAGAGATGGGGACGAGTGTCCTAACATTGACTAATCCCTTGATTTTTTCAATTAAATCTTTTATACTGGTCATCTATATTAGGTATTGTATATTAATAAACAGGCTTTAGGAAGTTTCTGGCCTTTAACATATTATTCAAAATGGCACATAAGAAAGCTGGCGGATCCGCCAGAAATTTAACTGATTCCAATCCACAGTATCTCGGTACGAAGCTTTATGCTGGGGAAAAAGCTCTCGCGGGCGCTATCATCGTGCGTCAAAGAGGCACGAGAATCCTTCCCGGAATCAATGTCGGTCTCGGCAAGGACCACACCCTCTTTGCTCTCAAAGAAGGTATCGTAAGTTTCTCGGAAAAGCGAAAAGGAAACTTTGACGGCACATCCACCAAGCGCAAAGTAGCGCATGTAAAGTAGGGACAGTCAAATAATAAAATATTAGATACATAAAACTCCTCATATCCTTGAGGGGTTTTATTATGAGATTATAGGCTCTCGCCACCTATACCAAATAAGATTTTCAATTTATTTTTATTCGCCTTTTTCGTCTTTATCATATCTTTTGAAGATATGATAAAGACGTTTTTAAATAGCCAGAGACGAAAATAAATCTCCGTTATCTTATTTGGGAAAACGAACTTTGGAATTCTATATTCACTATCCCCTTCTTCAATTTCTGTTGAAAAGAATGCGTCATTTCCAATGCCTATCTCTGCAAAAATCTTTTTCATAATCAGACGAGGCTACTTACCTCTCTCCACCACTACGGTAAACACGGCGCGGTGTTTATTGATGACGACGGGGATTTTAAATGATCCCAATTCTTTAAGAGGTTTATCAAGAATTAGGTAATCGGGGTGCATATCGATATGGGTACTCCGTTTAAGCTCTTTAAGAATATCGTCTTTGTGAATACTTGCGAAGAGGTGTCCTTTTTCATTTGCTTTGCCGAAAATCGTAATGACTGTGTCGTCTAAGGATTCAAGGGTTTTTATCAATAACTCTTCGTGCACTTTTTTCTGTGTCGCATCAATAATTTTCTTTTTCTCCACAGATGCTACCGCCTGAGGGGTGGCGATTTCTGCTACGCGAGAGAGGACAAGATGGCGCCCATATCCATCGGCAACTTCTTTTACTTCATATTTTTTACCTATGCGAGGCACATCTTTAAGGAAAATTATTTTCATTATATTTGATTATCTTTTTAATATTTCTACCGCTTTCTCCATCTGCGTATCATATTTTTTCTCAATATCTTTTTTGGTCTCTTTGACTACAACATCAGGATTAATCCCATTTTGCGAAATAGAATACCCATTTGGGGTAAGCCACCTTGCAATCGTAACTTTGAGTGAAGTATCGGGAGTAATGTCTACAAGCTCCTGAACCGACCCTTTCCCAAAACTTTTTTCACCGATAAGTTTCGCAATATGATGCTCGGAAAGAGCCCCTGCAAGAATCTCTGATGCCGACGCCGACCCGCCATTGATGAGCACCGCCATTTTTAAATTTTCATTAAAAATATTATATCCTTTGCTTTTGTGCGCCTTCTTGAGCGTGTCTTTTCCCATATCCTCAATAACGATAATCTTATCTTGTGGGAGGAACCAACTTGCCATATCAATAGCCGCTTCAAGATACCCGCCGGGATTGTTGCGCAAGTCAAGCACCAGTTTATCATTTCCCGACAAAATAAATTCTCGAAGCGCCTCACGGAAGAGCTGAGGAGAATTTGCCGAAAAATTATACAGCGAGATCACAAATACCCCGTCATTTCGCATTTTTGTATCAATGGTCGGAATGATAATCGTATCGCGCATAATGGATATATCTTTCACCGTCCCATTCTGTTTTATCGCAAGGGTTACTGATGTGCCCTTTGGTCCGCGGATGAGCGAAACCGCATCCTCGGTGGACATTCCCGCAGTAAATTTATCATCAATTTTTAAGATAAAGTCGCCGGCTTTAAGCCCCGCTTTTTCCCCCGGAGTGCCTTTGAGTGGCGCAATGACGGTAAGCGCATTTTCTTTTATTCCAATTTCAACACCAATACCCCCAAAATCTCCCCTTACCTCGTCTTCAAATTTTTGCGCCTTTTTGGGTGAGAAAAATGAAGTGTACGGGTCTCCATACGAAGCGGTGAGCCCCTCTATTGCGCCCCATACTTTATCTTGATTGCTGGGGATACTTGAAGATGCTGTTGTGGAAACAAATTTTTTATTAAGTATCTCGGTAACTTTCCAAAAAGGCGCGAGATCAAATGAATTCACCTCATTATTTTCCCCTTTCACGATATCCGCGCTTGATTTCTTTTGAATATGTTCGCCAAGAATAATACCCCCTCCAAAAGCGCTTATTGCAATGAGGGCGATAATGATGGTGATGAGCTGTTTGCGCGAAAGGTTCTTGGGATGAAATCTCATCTTATTAGTATTGCAAAAGTTAAGAGTGAGGTCAACTGGCTGGATTTTCTTTATATAGACAGGTCTACTGTTGTAGATTATTATTATTTAATGATATAATTGCATTATGATTTCACGATATACCTACAAAAACCTCATCTGGGTTGATTTAGAATCCCCGACACAAGAAGAAGTGCGTGGAGTAATGAATGAGTTTGGCATTCACCCACTCACGGCAAATGAGCTTCTCATCCCCACCTTGCGCCCAAAAGTGGATTTATATTCAGATTTCATTTATCTCATTTTGCACTTCCCCACTATCTCGCATAACCACAATGGAAAAGCCGAACAAGAAATCGATTTCATTGTCGGCAAGAAATTTCTTATTACCACTCATTACGATCTCATCGATTCACTTCATGAATTTTCAAAAGTATTTGAAGTCAATTCTATTCTTGAGCGGTCAAATATCGGCGACCATGCGGGATATATTCTTTTTTATATTCTCAAAGAACTTTACAAGAGACTGGACAGCGAGCTTTCCTATACACAACATAATCTTGCAGAGATGGAGCCGAATATATTTGGTGGCAAAGAGCGAACAATGGTAACTTCGATCTCTCGCCTCAGCAGAAATCTTTTGAATTTTAGAGAGACCATTCTTCCTCATAAAGAAGTTTTGGAATCGTTTGAACTTGCCGGGACGAGATTTTTTGGTCAGGATTTTGTGTATTATCTCAGAAATATCACCGGGGAATACTTCAAGGTCTCCTCTGCTTTGGAAGGACAACGCGAAACACTTCTTGAGCTTCGCAACACCAACGATTCTCTCCTCACGACGAAAACAAATGATATAATGAAGACGATTGCTATTATCTCGTTTGTGACATTTCCCCTATCGCTCATTGCCGCGATATTCGGAATGAATACGCACATCCTCCCTATTGTCGGCACCCCCGGAGACTTCTGGATCATCATTGGAATAATGGTGACCATCACTCTTTTGATCTTTGTTTTCTTTAAGATGAAAAAATGGATCTAACTTTTTACAACACCCTTACCGATAAAAAAGAAATATTTGTCCCCCTCAAGAAAAACAATGTTTCGATATATCAATGTGGCCCAACGGTGTATGATTACGCGCACATAGGCAATTTGCGCGCAGCTATTACGAACGACATCCTTCGCCGTGTCTTTGAATATGCGGGGTATAAAGTCAATCAGGTGATGAACATCACGGACATCGACGACAAAACCATCGGACGAAGCAAAGAAGAAAGAATCCCCCTCAGCGAACTTACACGCAAATATGAAGATTTCTACTTTGCCGATTTGCGTAATTTAAACATAAAGATACCCGAGCATCTTCCTCACGCCACCAACCATATCGGAGGAATGATTGCGATGATTGAAAAACTCTTGTGGAAAGGGTTTGCATATACCACGACCGATGGTGTGTATTTTGATGTTTCCAAATCAAAAAATTACGGCGCTCTTGCAAAATTAGACCTTACGGCAGAGACACAATCTCGCGCCGGAGGAGAAGATAAGAAAAATGAACGCGATTTTGCGTTGTGGAAATTTTGGACACCGGACGATGGCCCCGTCGCCTTTGACGCATCTTTCGGACGCGGGCGTCCCGGATGGCACATCGAGTGTTCTGTGATGGCAATGAGCGAGCTCGGCGAGACACTGGATATTCACGCGGGAGGCATTGACCTCATTTTTCCTCATCACACCAACGAAATAGCGCAGTCGGAAGCAGTTACTGGTAAACCCTTTGTCAATCTATGGATTCACAATGAATTTGTGATGATTGATGGACAAAAAATGTCAAAATCTCTCGGTAACCACACGACCCTAAAAACTGTTCTTGGGCATAAAATTATGCCACTCGCTTTTCGTTATTGGGTTCTGGGGACGCATTATCGCACACACGCAAATTTTACTTGGGAAGCGATCGATGGAGCACAGAACGCGCTTCGAAAACTTTCTGCTCACATAGGAGAAGGAGTGGGGGTCATTAATGAATCCTACCGCAAACGTTTTCTTGAGATCATTGCCAACGACCTCGATATGCCACGCGCGCTTGCCCTTGCGTGGGAAGTCACCAAAGACACCTCACTTTCAAACGCCGAAAAA
>JACQCY010000034.1 GCA_016201355.1 Candidatus Yonathbacteria bacterium
ACCGCCTCATGGAAATTTTTTGCTAAAAATTTCACATTCCGGCGTTCGAATCCTTACGCGAGCAAAGCAGTTTGCTCGCTCTCTACGCACAAAAATAAAAGCCCAAAAAGGGCTTTTATTTTTGTGCGTAGAGAAGGATTCGAACCTTCGAAGACCGAAGTCAGGAGATTTACAGTCTCCCCTCGTTGACCACTTGAGTATCTACGCAAATGAGTAGCCTTGGCTACTCATTACTAAAACTATCATATTTCTCTAATGAATTCAATGTGTGAGAGAGCATCATTACGCAACACAATTGCTGAAATCCTTGCCAAAGGACACCTCCGTATTGCAAAATCAAATACTCCAACCCTCGCAGAGTTGAGGAGGAGGAAATAAAATGGTAAAATATGGTTCATAATGCCTGATGTCCCCGAAAAACTAACCAAGCCCTACGAACCATCTTTGACCGAATCTCGCATTTATAAACTCTGGGAGGAGAGTGGTTTTTTCAATCCTGACAATCTCCCTTGCGCTAACACCTCAAACCTCAAACCTCAAACCTTTACCGTCATTATGCCCCCGCCCAATGCGAATGGGCGTCTTCACGCGGGACACGCGCTCACTATCGCCCTTGAGGATATTATGATTCGTTACAACCGTATGCAGGGCAAAAAAACACTCTGGGTGCCGGGGGCAGATCACGCCGGCTTTGAGACGCAGGTTGTTTACGAGAAAAAACTGGAGAAGGAGGGTCGCTCGCGATTCAAGATGGACCGCCAAGATCTCTACAAAGAAATTATGGAGTTTACCCTCGAGAGTAAAAAAAATATGGAAGCAGATGTGAAAGCTCTCGGCGCGTCGTGCGACTGGTCGCGTGAAAAATTTACCCTTGACCCCAGTGTTGTGTCCGAGGTTCAGGAAACATTTCGCAAACTCTATCGTGATGAACTCGTGTACCGCGGATACCGCACAGTAAACTGGTGTACCAAACATCAGACGGCACTCTCTGATGTTGAGACAGAGACTACTGAAAAAAATGACAAACTTTATTATATTAAATACGGGCCTTTTGTCGTCGCAACGGTGCGTCCCGAGACTATTTTCGGCGATGTTGCTATTGCGGTCAATCCAAAAGATCCGCGTTATCAAAAATATATTGGACAGACGATTGAGGTAACACATCCAGAAAATACGCTCAAGCTTCTCGTTATTGGGGATGACGAGGTGGATAGGGAGTTTGGCACGGGCGCGCTTAAAATCACTCCTGCGCACGATCACAATGACTTCCGTATGTCCGAGACGCACAAGCTTCCCCGCGTTGAGGTTATTGATCAATTTGGCAAACTTAATGATAAGGCTGGCAAGTATGCGGGAATGAAAATAGCGGAAGCGCGCGTAAAAGTAGTAGAAGATTTGCAGTCGCTTGGCCTTATAGAAAAGATTGAAGATTATACCCACGCTGTCCCCTCTTGTTATAAATGCAATACGGTCATTGAGCCCCGCGTAATGCCCCAGTGGTTCATTAAAATGGCACCTCTTGCAAAGCGCGCAGCGGATGCGGTGCGCGCGAAAGAAGTTCGTTTTGTCCCTGATAATTTTGAAAAGATATTTTTGTATTGGATGGACAATACCATTGACTGGAATATTTCCCGTCAGATCGTATGGGGTATTCAGATTCCTGCGGTGATTTGTAAGATATGCAATAAGGGCGACCTCGATACCAATACTCCCGCAGGGACTCCCTGCCCGTGTAGGGGTGTTTTTGTTGCCGACACCGACACTTTTGACACCTGGTTCTCTTCCGGGCAGTGGCCACTTCTTGCTCTTGGCTACCCCAACACAAAAGATCTTTCCTATTATCCTACTCAAGTTATGGAAACAGGGCGCGATCTTATCTTTAAATGGGTTCCACGAATGGTTATTTTCGGACTCTACCTTACCGGGAAAGCGCCTTTCCATACCGTATATCTTCACGGTATGGTTAATGACAAACAAGGGAAAAAGATGTCAAAGAGCAAAGGGAATGTCGTGTCCCCTATTGATTTGACCACTAAATATGGCGCAGATGCCCTTCGCATTTCTCTTGTTGTTGGCAACACTCCCGGCAATGATTTGTCGCTCATTGAAGAAAAAATAAAAGGGTATAAACATTTTTGCAATAAGATATGGAATGCGACCCGTTTTGTTTTAACAAATATCGGCAACACAACACTTGATACTGAGCGACCCTCTCTGTCTTTGCGCGACGAAGAAATTTTCAAGGAACTTGATTCTGTCGTAGTGAGTGTTACCACTCATCTGGAAAGTTTTCGTTTTCATCTCGCCGGAGAGAAGCTCTACCATTATTTTTGGAACACCTTTGCTGATACCATAATAGAAGAGATGAAACCTCGCCTCGCGGAAGATGGTGATTCTAAAAAGTCGGCGGAGTGGATTCTTCTCCATATCCTTTCAATAAATTTAAAAATGCTCCATCCTTTTATGCCATTTCTTACCGAGGAGATTTGGGGTATGTTGCCGTCATCAAAAAATCCACTTATCATTGAACCATGGCCGAAATATTCACCACAATAAAACCATTTGCGTGGGCGCTTGTGGGAGGAGTGATCCCCTCTTTTGTGTGGCTTTGGTTTTGGCGCCAAGAAGACCGCGCTTGCCCAGAACCAACAGGCCTTGTCGTGCTCTCTTTTGTGGCGGGAATGGTCGTTGTGTTTTTTGTCCTCCCTTTGGAAAAACTGATTGTCGCGACGCTCCCCACAACAATACACCTCGTTGATATTCTCTTTGCAAAACTTTCATTGATAACCCCTCCCGACATGGACATCCAGACTTTTTTGTGGGCGTTTGCGGAGGAATTTGCAAAATACGCAACAGTATTTTTTGTTGCTCTCCATACTCGCGATTTTGACGAGCCTATAGATGCGGTTATTTACCTCATTACCGCGGCGCTCGGTTTTGCGGCAATGGAAAATTCACTTTATATTTTAAAAGATATGGGAAGCGGTGGTAGCACCCAGATCTTTCTCGACGGACATTTGCGTTTTCTCGGCGCGACCGTTCTCCACACCGCTTCGTCCGCAGTTGTCGGTATTGCGCTCGCTTTTTCTTTTTATGCGACAGGATGGGTAAAATTCATCACGGTCACGCTCGGGCTTATTATTGCGACACTCTTGCATACCTATTTTAATTTATCTATAATGGAAGCACACGGAACACTGAGCACCCTTCTCGTATTTGCTCGTTATTGGGGAGTGATTATGGGCATCATCATTTTATTTGAAATCATCAAGAGAATAAACAAAGATAAAAAATCTTGCACTATTGCATAACAATATGAAACAATCTTTTTTTGAACGCATCACGGGGACAATATCACTCAAGGGGCGCTCTTCTCCCGCAGACGAAGAAGTCATCGTTGAAAAAAAATCCACCGCGCCTTCTTTTGGCGGTTGGGATCAAGCAGAACCTACTGAAGGGGAGCTCGCGGTAGATGTGTACCAGACAGATTATGTCATTGTGATTCAAGCAATGGTCGCCGGAGTTTCTCTTGAAAACTTATCGGTTTCCGTTACGCGCGAAATAGTCACAATCAAAGGCAAGCGCGCCGCGCCAGTGGGAATAAATGAGGAAAATTATTTTCACCAAGAGCTTTACTGGGGCGCTTTTTCTCGCACAATCCTTCTCCCTGCGGAAATAGAGACCGAAGAGGTTGAAGCTACCGAACGACACGGACTTCTTACCCTCAAGCTCCCCAAAATAGACAAGAGCAGGATTCAAACGGTGAAGATTAAGAGTGTGTAGAAGGTAATTATTTGTCGCATTGATTGATTGCAAAAATAAAGGAAAACTGATAGGTTGTTAGCAGAAGCACCCCGGGTTTTGTTCTTGGAAAAATGTTCTTCAAAAAAGGAGGTTTGTATGGGAAGAAATCTTTTCGATAGCCTTTCGCCGGTTGACTACCGGTACTGGGATGAAGAAGTGGCGAAGTATCTCTCCGAGAACGGGTTTACCCGTTACAAGCTCCTCGTGGAGCTTGCGCTCGTGAAGGTGCTCCATCGCCGCGGAATTTGTCCTGAAGTCGCTGTCCAAGAAGTTGAGGCGGCTTGCGGTCAAGTGACGACCGACGAAGTGTACGAGGAAGAAGACCGGATTCGGCACGACATCCGCGCGCTCGTGAATTGCGTACGCGCCAAAGTCAGTGAAAGCGCGAAACCGTACATCCACATGACGGCGACTTCGTACGACATCATTGACACGGCGAACGCTACCCGCTACAAGGATGTGGTACAGAAAGTGCTCGTTCCATCTCTCATGAAGTTGGAAGGAGTGCTCATCACTACCGCGCTCCGCGAAGCGGAAACAGTACAAGTCGGCAGAACTCACGGTCAGCACGCGGTTCCGATTACTTTCGGCTTCGCGCTTGCCGGATATGTCAGCCGTCTTGGTGGATGTATCGAAGCGTTGAAGTCGCTCGCCACAGAACTTCCCGGAAAGTTTTCGGGAGCAGTCGGAGCGTACAACGCCTCCTCGCTGTTCTTCGATGACCCGGAAGGTTTTGAGGCGGAAGTGCTCGCCGAGTTGGGGCTTACGCCAGCTGAACACTCAACGCAAATCGTACCACCGGAGGCGATGATACGACTTTTCTCTGAAGTTGTCGTCGCAATGGGTATTCTCGCCAACTTAGCGCGAGATATGCGGAATCTCCAGCGGACTGAAATCGGAGAGGTTGGTGAAGAGTTTGGAGCAGATCAGGTCGGCTCTTCCACTATGCCACAAAAACGCAATCCCATAAACTTCGAGAATATTGAAAGTATGTGGAAGATAGTTGTGGCGCGCTTTCAGACGGTGTTGATGGATCAGGTTAGCGAGCATCAGCGCGACCTTACCAATTCCGCGTCCGCGCGGACATACGGTGAGATTATCGCGTATGTGGTTTCGGCCACTAAGCGCATGACGCGTACGATGCGCAAGCTCACCGTTGATCGCCCTAATCTGGAGCGCAACCTTGTCATACAGAAGGGCTCGGTAGTTGCCGAGCTACTCTATATCATTCTCGCGGCGCAAGGACATCCCGACGCGCACGAGAAAGTGCGGGTGCTTACACTTCAAGCAGAGCGCGAGAAGCGATCTCTCGAGGAAGTCGTTGCCGGAGATGCGGAGATGAAAGACTATCTCAAAAAGATGACGCCGCACCAACGGCAGATTCTATCGAACCCGTCTCTCTACACTGGCATCGCCGCCAAAAAAGCGAAAGTGGTCGCGAAAGAATGGAAGCAGAAATTCGGGCTGTAGTTATCCCGATCTTGTAACTTTAAAGGCGTTGTCGTTCACCCGGCAACGCCTTTATTTTTGTGCCGAGGACCAGGATCGAACTGGTGACCCCACGCTCTTCAGGCGTATGCTCTACCAACTGAGCTACCTCGGCATAGATACGAGTTTATAAAGTAAAAAGTTTGTAAAGTTGAAAGTAGGCTCGTACCCACATTTACTTTATGAACTTTCACCTTTATAAACTTTATAAACTACCTCTTACTTTCCTATCAACTTCTTTATTGTTTGCGCGTCTTTTGTCACCGATCCTGTCGTTCCTTCAAATTTCTGCAATACATCAACTGAAGTTTGCAATATTTTTGTGTACTTTATGATTGTCGGCTGGAAATAATAATATGTTCCAAAGATAGACCCGAGGATAAGCACCCAATACATAAACGAGAAAAAAGAACTCCATCTCTGTGTGCGTCGCATAGAGACGAGGATATCGTTATTTTCTCGCGTAAGCTCTAAAAGCTCATCTAGTTTCTGTGCATTTAAATCCATTTCTGTAATATATCAAATATGATAATAAAATCAACTATATTGTATAAGTCCACTCTTTCATTCTCCATGAAGTACCTTTGCGAGCTCTTCGTTATTCCCATTGACTTTCAAAATACTTATATAGAATTTTTTAGCATCTCCGTATTCAGGCGCAAGCTCGTAGGCCATTTTAAAAACTTCTTCCGCTTTTGTAAAATCTTTTTTATTGTAGTACGCGCTTCCAAGCTCAAAGAGTATCGTCTGCTTAGACGGAGAAAGTTCGCGCGCCTTTATAAGATACGGTAACGCTTCATCAAAATGCCCGATGCGCGAAAGGAGGCTTCCGGCAAAAACTTGGTACCTTGCATCATTTGGTAATTCCTTTGCCTGCAAAGCAAGCTCTGAAACAGCAAGAGAAATAAACTTCCCTTGTGTCTCACTTATTCCTTTCGAGCTATCAAAACCGTTCATTGAAAGTTGCCCAAGCTGTTCACGAACTTCCGCCGTTCCATACGAGTCATAAGCAAGGGCTTCTTTAAACAAAGAGAGATTATGTTCCAGCCCTTGTTCTCCTCGCTCGCTTACTGCGCGCAAGAGAACGGTATTTTGCTTATAACCATTATAATTTACTATATAGATAAGTATGAACGCGAAAATAATCGCTCCCCCCGAAACGACAGAAGTAAAATCTTCCGCCTCCTCTGCATTCTTTCTATTTTCTGCTTTCAACTTTCTACCCCGTAAAATCGCTTCGCTCTCACGGGGCATGCTTTCTATTTGGTGAAGCCCCTCAATATACGCGAGAATAGTAACAAAATAAATAAGGCTCGTAATATTATCGAATACGAATAGGTTCTGAAAGAAGTACCCCCCTAAAAGTCCCGTCAAAACACTCTTTTCAACAACCGAAAGCGAAGTCGCGCGTCGCCAAATACAATATGCCGCGCAACCAAAAATAGATAAATATATTAAGAGTGCGGGAATACCACCAGCAATAAGCCAATCAAAAAATACATTATGCGCGCGGTCAAACCACTGCTCTTGGCCAAACATTTTTGGATTGTAGTATTTGTTGAAAACATAATTAAAGTTTTCCATTCCCCATCCGAGAACAGGGTGTTCTTTGAATCCTTGGTATGCCATTCCCCACACCATAAAACGCGACTTTGTCGTCTGTTCCGCAAACGAGATGGATGAAAAACGCGAAAGCACGGGACTTTGCTGTATAAATGTTGCATTGCGTATTGCAATAAACCCGCCGACAAAGAGAGCGAGCGCGACAAGAATACCGATTGCAGTTCTGCGAAGAACAACGCGCTCCCGCGCAAAGACCGCAACGAGGATGGTAGTAATCCCTATTCCCACCATAAGACCAAGCACTGCTCCGCGTGTTGCCGTGTGATAAAGCACAAATATTTGCAAAAGAATAATGACACTGTATATTGCGATGCGCGCCTTCTCCCCTATCGTAGTCATACTTTCTCTCGCCATGAGAAATAGAGCGATAAAAATATTAAAGAGCGCGTAGGTTCCGAGATACGCCGCATTGCCAAGGGTCCCATTTACACGAATACCATCCTGCACGATAGTAAAGTCCCCCGCCCACTGGAGTACGCCATAGATAGCCATTATCACTCCCGCGCCGAGGTGCAGATTGAGATAGGGACGCCACATCTTGCGCGCAGTGAGTACCGTAGACGCCACCACAAAATACGCGAAGAGATGGAAATAAGTTATGACCCCTTCCATTCGCTCAAAGTTGGACCAAAAACTTTTTGCAGGATTTTCTCCCAAAAGAGCAGAAAGAGTGATGATGCCGATAAACGCGCCAAGAACCCAGAGCAAAACACTTTTCCGTGGACGATACACAGGGTCGATGACCGCAAGCACGATCCACCCCGCGAGCATTATTTCAACCACCACGCGAAATGCGAAATTTTTCCCCACAATAAACGGGAAGAATGTGCTTCCCCCAAAAACAAGAAAAGGAATAAACGGCACCACCACAAATCCGACCACTACCACGATATTCGCCAAAATCTTTTGTATGTTCATAAGTGTCGTAATAATACCATACCGCCATAATACGCCAAATCATCCAACAAGTGGGTCGTGATGTTTTTTGTTAACCTTATAAAAATACGAGTCTTTGTTTTGTAACAAATCTTGCGGTTTCCCTTCTTCCTCAATCCTTCCTCCCCTCAACACCAAGAGTCGATCTGCATTCATTATAGTAGATAAACGATGAGCGATAATAAACACCGTCACTTTTCCACGGAGTTCATTAATGGCCTTTTGAACCAATAGTTCCGACTCATTGTCCAAAGCGCTCGTTGCTTCATCAAGCACCAAAATATCCGGACGACGAGCAAGAACTCGCGCTAATGCAATTCTTTGTCTTTGCCCGACAGAAAGCATTACTCCTTTATCTCCGACAATAGTATCAAATCCTTCAGGAAGACAACTGATGAAATCATAAATATGCGCTTGCTTTGTGGCTCGCTCTATATCTTCTTGAGAGAGGGTATCTTCATAAAACTGAATATTGTGCCGAATCGTCTCATTCACGAGAAAGATATCTTGAGAAACATATCCAATGCGAGAGCGCCACTCCTGTAAATCTATGTCTTGAATATTAACACCATCGAGAATAATTTCTCCTGTTGTCGGATTAAAAAGACGGAGAAACAAATCCGCAACCGATGTTTTGCCCGCCCCCGAGGGGCCGATAAGCCCTATGGTCTCTCCTTTCTTAATAATAAACGAAACATCTTTAAGGACGATATCTGCACCCTGATCATACGCAAACCCTATATTTTTAAATTGGAGCGAAGTGTCAAAATTAAAACGCTTATGTTCCTTTGGCTCAACTTCAATGTTATGAGTAAGGTTATCTTTGAAATGGAGGACATTAGCCGCATACGGCAGAAGCTCACTCACTGAATGGATTGCTGATTGCCCCGATTGCAGGTAAATAAATATCTTTTGGATAAGATAGAGTGTCGCGGCAAATGCGGCGAGATTAAATCCGGGCGCTTTGTACGCAAAAGCGAATATTATGATGATAAAAACAATACTAAATGGCTGGATAAAGATTGTGCCGAGCGCTTGCACGACAATATTTCGCACATACAGCACTTGTAGAGACGAAAGAAGTTCTTTTGCTTTTTCTAAAACTCTGCGTTCCTCTCCAGAAGCTTTCACCACCTTAATCCCGCCTATGTGCTCGGTCATGTGCTGAGAAAATTGTTTATCTATAATGCTTGCCTGTTCATTAACCGATTGAGTTTTCTTTACGAGTGGCCTCAATACAAAAAGAAGTATCCCCCCCGTCCCTAGTGTAAGAAGCGTAATCCTTGGTGAAATACTGAGTGCAACAATGAGATAAACAAGGAGTCCGCTGAACGACTGAATAACTTGAGTAAAGACATCCAAGAGATTAGCACTGCGACGAACATCCAATACGATGGTGTTTTGCACGAACCCGATTTTTTGTTTCAAAAGAAACGGCCAACGAGCTTTAAATGTCGCAGACAAAATATCGGACATCTCTTCACTAACAAACTCCGATCCAATGCGCGCGCGAACATAGGTGAATATTCCGAGAATAAACGCTCTCAAAATAAAGAGCCCCGCAATCATTCCTAAAAGATACCTAAAGCTAAAAGGGATAGAGAAAAATACAAAAAAAGTCTTAATGGCTTGAGAGACAACCCCACCCGCTAATTGTTCACCCCCACCAAAAAGGAAAGATAGTGCCGGAATGACCGCGCTCACGCCGACACCCTCTAACATTCCCCCCAAAAATCCAAGGATAACAAGGAGAGTCACTTGAATTCTATACCGCCCAAAAATGTATATAAAAATGGTAGTTATTTTTGTTCTTTCTTTTTTCATATAATATATAATCTCTATCTCAGTTAACTCAAAAGAAAGATACTCTCGAAAAGCAACTATATTCTATATTTATAGAACCACAATCTCCTTCAAAAGACCCTCTGACTGCGGAACAGTGGCGGTATAGCTCAAAAGAAACCTATCGTTCTTGTCAACTCGATGATTAACCTTTGCCCCAGCAAGTTCAGCGATAATAAATCCAGCTGCAACATCCCAAATCTTGTTGAATCTTCCCACACAGCCCCCAAGCCGCCCCTCTGCTAGATAGGCGAGATTGAGTGCCGCTGAACCAGTCCGCAAACACCCCATTGTTTTGTCATTAATTTCCTTAAATTTAACAAATTCCAGTAGTCTGGCATCACTGTCGTACTTCTTCCCTGAAAAAGATACTGCAAAGAGAGCATCTTCTGGCTTTCTGTCGATAGTGGCAATTTTATTATGATTTTTATAAACGCCCAATCCTTTGGCACCATAAAACAACTCATTGAGAGCTGGGTTATAGATTACCCCGACAACAGGAACCCCTTGCTCCATATATGCAATTGAAACAGCGTAGAAGGGCATGTGATGAGCGTAGTTCACCGTACCATCAAGCGGATCAACGACCCAGTAACTCTTTTCTTCATCCAATTCACCAACAACTCCAGCCTCTTCGCTTACAATCGGCGAATTATCATACTGCCGTATCATCTCAATAATCTTTTTTTCCGCATATGTATCTGCCTCAGTTACCACATCACGAAATGATTCTTTCCTAATACGAGTAAGATGAAAAGCGTCCCCCGCATGTTTGTGAAGAATATTACCCGCAGCAACCGCCGCACGAATTGCTACTTCAAGTTTTTGAGTATAATCATCCATGAATTGACTTGAGGATTACCCGATTACTTTCCCACTGTTCTAATAAAAGTTGGTGCAACGCTTGATCTGGGGAAAGTTGCATAACGATTCTTAAAAAATCTGCGGCGGCAAGCGAACGAACAAGGTACTGAATGTTCAAATCTGGGTCATGCTGGTTACTGTAGAAAAATGCTGCCATAATACCCAACATAATAGATTGTGGGTATACTCCCGTACTGAGACATAATTGTGCCGCGCCAAGCAACCGCTCACTTGGTGCCAACTTCCTGAATGGCTCTCTTGCGACACGACTAACAGGGTCAAACAAGAGTTTGTTACTGAAGCGTTCAAGTTCCTTGTCAGCATACCAGTCGATAAATTGCTCGTCAATCTTAAATTTTTTGAGTAATACTCCTTGCATCTCACCCATTGCCCCGGCAATAATTTCCCGAGCACGGGGCACGTCCATCGCTTCATGAACATATTGCACACCGAGAAGCGACCCTAGATACGCGGCAATGCAATGAGGCGTATTGTGAAGATAAAGTTTTGCTGTCCATTGCTTAACAAGCTCATCTTTCGAGATATATGTCGCATTGCCACCGATTTTTGATATGTGGTCATCAATATAACAGATACCGTCCTCTGTAATAATACTCAGTGGATCTGCTTTTTTCATCTCTTCAGACGCGGTGTTTGATGTTATCACATCAGGGACAGCGAAAACAATATTAGGATTATCTATAACCGATTGCAAGAGTATCGGCACCGATGAATCATTCTCACAACAAATGATTGGCATCGTGGTACCTTTCAAGCTGTTAGTTAACGATAATACATTACGCGGACCAACCGCCACAACGACCACATCAATATCTTGAATGAGGCTCTTTTCCTCCCCAGGAGCAAAGCACTCGGTAATCGGTACCACAAGAGTTTCGTAAAGATTTTCACCATTTTTCTTGACCGTCTTCCATGTAGTGAATTGTTTGGCATGTTCAAGCATTTCCCGAAGTCCATCGTTCCGCTCAACATAGTAATACTCAAATTCACTAGGCGGAAAAACCCACGGCAAATATCCCCGACCAATCGCTCCAGCACCATACACAAGTATTTTTTTTCTTTTCGATAAACTCATCTGGTTATGATACTGATGATCTTAAGCGCCCGATTGAGTATATCACGAGCATCACTTTCATCTTTGCCGGTGGCGATAATGAAGCAGACTCGTTTCGCAGAATCCGTATACGGTAACACAGTGTCTCCGATTTCATTTCTGAAAAATATGTATTCAACTCCGGGAATTTTTCTTGCCTCATCAATACCCTTTACAGAAACAATCTTCCCGGGCTTAGGCCAAAGTGAGCCGGTAACACCGACGCGGTGCTTTTTGTCAATAAGGAGCTCTTTTGGAAATCGCTTGCCTATTGCCGTTAAAATAGCAGCTCGTAAAATATTTTTACCAGTCGTAACTGGCACGAGATACTGACTGTCAAAACCACCCGAGAGTCGAGTTGTCATCTCTATGATTACGGGACCTTTTTTTGTGAGGATCATATCAACCTTGGCGGCCCCAATGGTGATACCGAGAAAATCCGCGGTCTTCTTCGTTACACTATAAAGTCTTTTCTGTATCGCGAGTGACAAGACTGTCGGATGACGAAGACCTATCTCAACAGCCCATTCATTCCTTGGATCAAACTCTCGGTCGGTGATGAAGCAAGGATGAAATACGCCATCAACATCATACAGAGTTTCTACTGTCTGTTCTGTTCCTGACAAAAGCTCCTCAATCAGTGCCCTCTTAGTGGAAGAATTCGCCATCGCGTCTTCTAGCGCAGCAGCGAGCTCTTTATCTCCTGGTATCGAAAAAAATTTTTTAGTCCCTCGACTACCGGAATTATCAATATTTTTTATAATGAACGGCACCCCAATACGCTTTATTGATTCTTTCAATTCGCCAAGCGTGGAAACCTCAGCCCATTGTGGCGAAGGAAGATTGTGGTCTCTTAAAAATTTCCGGAATGCATGTTTATAATGGGTCAAGTATGCAGCCTGTGGATCAACCCCAGGGAGACTAGCGACCTTGGCAACAATAGCCGCAGTTACATTGGCATCTATCCCAGCAGCAAGGACACCGATGATATTCATCCCATCTTGACGTAACCGGAATAGAAGCTTAATACTTCCATCAATATCAAAAATATCAACGGGGTAAAAATGATCGGCATATTCCTTAGCAACACAGTTAGCATTTTTGTCCGTTACCAGAGTGGTAAGTCCGAGTTTTTTAGCCTCTTCAATCAAAGGAACCTGAAGCTGCCCTCCTCCAATAACCCATAAAATTTTATCCTTTTTTGCGCGAGTGTTTCGCATACCTTAGATTACCACCTACTGACAAGAATCACAAATTCAAACCAAAATCCATATCTTTATCTTTACTCTTTTTTTCTAGCAATTATGAAAAATTCTCGACCTATATTTTTCTCTATGAGACAGGAGTATAGATTGTTGAGCAAGCCTGCTTCATATTTATACATGTTCATCTCGAACGCCTTTCTTATTTTGTGGCATTTTCCACCCAGCCTTTTGTCTCCAACATAATTAAATCCGCTTAGTGGGAAAAACTCCATAGGAAATGTGCCGATGCTTCCTACTACCTCGAATCCATTTTTAGTTAATAGTTTTTTCATTGAGACGATATCAAAATAATTAAGATGATGCGTCGGAGCAACCCACCATGGCTCAAATTTAAGCTTATTTTGAAGAATCCCCTGCAGAGGGTTGTAATCATTAGGGCAAAAAATTGCGACAAGCCCATTTGGTTTTAATAGCTTCCTCATATCCTTAATAAAAGAAATCGGATCGGGAACATGCTCAAGAACCATACTTGCATGGATAACATCAAAAGTTCCGTGCTCCCTTGCTGTCTCGTAGCTAAAAAAATCATTCACGACTTTGATCTTGCGACTTTTAGAATATTCCCATGCATCAACAGAAGGTTCTAAACCAAGAACATTCCACCCGCGCTTCTTGCCACATGCTAAAAAATTTCCCGGTCCGGAACCGACATCCAGGATTTTCCTTCCCTTCGTATGTTTTTCCAAGAGAGCGTAGTAGTTATTGTAAGTCGCCGACCACCACGAAAGATCTTCCTTTATCTCTTTAAAATAGTTTGGTTTTTCTTTAGTATAAAAATCTTTCTTATATAATTTCGCCAATTCCTCCTCAGAAAGAATCGGGTCAACATGCTTAAACCCGCACGGAATACACTCTATCACTGAGAATCCTTCCTTTTTGTCCAACACCTTTCCTTTATGTATTCTTCTTTTCATTTCGTCTCTAAAAAATCCTCCCAGGTAATTGGGGAACGAGCTTTAATATCGCGCAGGACTTTTTTCCCAATGACGAGCCCTGCGTCTTTTGGAGCAATGCCTCCCCAAGGACGAAGTGTGGTGATCATATCCTCCCCTAAAAACGACCCTGCGGGAATATCGCGCGTAGCATACAGAGAACGGCGCGCCCACCTATCGGCGATCTCATCCATACCTAATGCATGAGCCTCGTCAGAGATGGGCTGTTTGATACCAGCTCTGGATAGCGCTAGTTCAGTGTTACGAATTTCTTCAACAGTACGCTTGAATTCATCAATCTCGAGAGAATTTGGATCATCGTTGCTCCCTCCACTTCTTTCAGTAGTAAAATGTTTTTCAATAACACACGCCTTGAGTGCTACCGCTGCAATAGGGGCGGCAAGATATGGGGGTTTAGAGTGATCAGAATATCCAACTGGAACCTTGAACGCCTCTCTGAGTGTTCCTATCGCATGAAGGTTCAGGTCAGCAAAACTTTTCGGAGGATAAATTGAAATACAGTGGAGTATAACAATCTCATTATTCCCCTCTTCTTGGATCACACGTACCGCATGTGCAACCTCCTCCAAATACGCCATACCGGTCGAGAGTATCACTGGTTTCCCTTTTCGTGCAATATGACGCAAAAGAATGTCGTCGGTAAGCTCGTATGAAGCAACCTTAAACGCTGGCACTCCCGCCGTGTCCAACAGATTAACAGCATCTTTGTCGAAGGGGGATGAGAGAAACATAATGTTATGCTTCTTTGCGTGCGCAATGAGCTTCTCTGTCCACTCAAACGGCATCTCAGCCGATTTATAAAATTCAGAAAATACACCGACAGGTTTTCCGTGCCATTCTTCATACACGACCGTATCAGCGGCGATCTTGTCGTGTTTTAGGTGTTGAAATTTTATCGCATCGGCGCCCGCTTCAGAAGCAAGCTCTATCAACTTCAAGGCATTCTCTATTTTGCCTCGATGATTTGCTCCCACCTCGGCGATGACAAAAACCGGCTGTCCCTCTCCCACTAATCGGTCGCCAATCTTAACAACCTTTACCGGCTCGTAGGTCAGATTTTTGGGTAAACCATCAAAAAATTGTTTTCGTTCTCTTCCCATATTATGAATATAACCTTTACTATACTATAAAAGACAATTTATTCCAAATTACTTAAAACATCAATTTATCCTTTCTAATTTATCCTCAATTTTTGTCTCCTTTTCCCTATACTCACCACTCTTTACCATAGCCGTCCCTCGTTCTTCGTTTTGCAAGCGTTTTTCATAAGCAGGGCTTTTTTTCATTTTATCAATAATCTCTATAAATTTTTTGTCCCGGTACGGTAATATTGATTCTGCCGCGATAAACTGCACTAGTACATCCGAACTCTTAATTTCTCTTACTATGCGTTTTATTTCTGCATCGGGCTGTGTCAGTGATTCAAAATATTCATACATCGCGCGCGCGCGGAGAATATGATATTCATTCGTAATAAAAACTACTTTCTTTATTCCTTTTTTGTACACAAAACTCATTACCTCGCCAATTTGCGAAAGAGTATTTGTTGTTTTATCTTCCAAAACAATTCTGTCTCGAGAAATTGAAAATTGCTCCAATTCGTCACGGAAGACCGTCGCTTGAGTCTGCCCATGATGATGAGCCCCTGTTGCCATAATCATCGCCTTAGGAAAGTGCATCGCTATTTCTACGGTAGCTAAAACGCGCGCCTCTCCCCACAAAATACCAAAAGCGTCTCCTTCGTCTATTCGCGTAGAACGATATCTGACCGCACCATCTTGCTCCACTTCTTTTACGATACCTCCTGGCACTAAAACAATCATCTCGGGGACAAAACCGATTAGTTTCTCATACATAATCTGATTTCGCTGAAACTGTTCATCCTCTTTAAGTGATTCTTTATATCCTTCATATCCTGTCCCGCCCCTATCTTCAAAAAGATTCGGATTTTTATTAAGCAATGCAAGCACATCATTTTTAGAAAAAAATTGTTTTGAAGGATAAAGTAATTCAAATATTTTTGTAACAAATGCAAAATCTTCCAGAGTATCAACCGACCAATGCATCGCGGAAAAATCTTCCGTACCACTCTGCCATGTTCGCACCCGAAATATTTTCGGATGATTATATATGTACGGTGTCACATGCTCGCGCTCTGAAGGATTCGCTGCCTCTTTCCATGCTCGCTCAAGAACACTGAAAGAAAATATCTCCATATCAAGCCCCTCGGGATAGTTGGTTGGCTTTGATGTATAATCTATATTCTCAATATTCTTTAAAAAGTATTCTATCGTTTCGTCAATAACTTTTGAGTCAGAGAGAGGACAATCCCCCGTTATGCGAATTACAATATCCGCGTTTGCTTCTTTTGCCGCTTGGTAATAACGATCAAGAACATCAAGCTCGTTTCCCCTAAAGCAACCCACTCCCGTATCGCGAGCCATAGACACGATAGTGTCGTCCTCACTCTTGATCGTAGTTGCAATAATGATTTTATCAATAAGACGCGCCTGTTTTACCCGCTCAATCTGATGTATGAGCATCGGCTTCCCTAAAATAAACTTCGACACTTTTCCGGGAAGACGGGTAGATCCCATTCGCGCTTGGATAATACAGATGATCATATGTAAAGACATCTACTAAATTTCTGTAATTGCTTTCATTTTATCGCTTAAAAGAAGTTCAACCACCCGTTTTCCTGTATAAATATCTAGGGGATGTTTCATTACCCCGTCTTTTACTAATTCCACAAAATGTTCCAATTCTTCGAGATATTTTTTGTTTGGCTCAAAAGAATATTTTTGTACTCGAGTTTTTTCTCTGGGGAGCTCAATAGTAATCTCATGTGTTACAAAGTCAGCCTCAATGGTACCCCTTTCTCCCACAACAACCATACGATGCTTCGATACTCTCTGCAAAAAATCTGTCTGACACATCACCACAATATCGTGGTCTGTCTTCATCAGACAGAAGACACTGTCATCCACATCCATTTCCAAATCACTTAATTTTGCTTTCCACCCCGAAAGCTCGTTTATTTCCCCAAAAAGCCATTCGACAGAATCAAAGACATGACTCATACTTGTCAAAAGCGCGCCACCACCGAGCTTCTTTTGTGCCGCATACTCCATTCGATAGTCCATCGTTGGATGCCAATCGGGTAAATATTGACCTCCGAATAAATTAGAATGATAAACCTTTCCAATCACCCCATCTTTAAGAAGTTTTTCTAGAGCTAGATATCCTTCGTGGAATCGGTATGACTGTCCCATCATCGCCACTATATTTTTTGAATTAATAATATCAATAAGTTCATCAATCCCTTTAATTTCTGAAGCAAGGGGCTTTTCAATGAAAACATGGATGCCTTTTTTGGCAAGGAATTTCGCGTTTTCAATATGATATTGTGACGGCGTGGCAATCACCGTTGCGGAAATATCCGTATTTTCTTCACAGGCTTTTTTATAATCTGCGTAAAATTTTTCTGAATCTGTTTCCTCGGCAAGCTTTTTGGCGCGCTTAATATCTACATCGCAAACAATAGTACGAATTCCGAGGGTGCGTGCGTTTTGCGTATGTCGGCGACCAATCGATCCTGCACCAACGATGAGTAATATCCCTTTCATTGTTTTTAATTAAGCCGAGCAAAACCTGTGTGAGCAACAGGACCTTTCAATCGTTTCTCAACCGTATTCGTATCAAGTGCCGATTTTAGTATTTTGAATACCTCATCGACCGCCTTCTCGTACTTATTTAAGATTGCGTCAGTATGAGCATAACTCACAAAGACCATATTTGAAGCAAGGAATCCTCTTTGGAGCATTTCTTGGATAAATAATGTTTTGAGTGCCTGATGTCTATCGCCATATTTAAAAATAAAATTGCTTAGCGGAGATAGTCCTCCTATGGTAATCAACAAACCATGTTTAATGGCCTGTCTATTCCAAATCTTTTTAACTTTGACTCCGACATCTTGAAGCTTCTTTGCAACATTAAGTCGTTTCATCTTTTTCAACGTAGCGAGTGCCGCCACCGGGCCAAGTCTCTCTGTCCAGTTGGTACTGGAAATGAATGTTGTTTGTGCCGCCTGCATCACCTCACGCGTTCCAATGATTGTTGCCATAGCAAAGCCATTACTAATGGCTTTTGCGAATACCGCAATATCAGGATTAACACCATACAAAAGATGTGCCCCACCAAAAGTCATCTTCCATCCAATAGTCACTTCATCAAAAACGAGGACAGCCCCCGTCTTGTCTGCAAGAGCACGAACCTTTTTAAGAAAATCATCTTTGGGCTCCTCTCCTTTCATCGGCTCTAGTACAATAACGCCAATCTCTTTCCCATACTTTTCAACGATATCTTCAAGTTCAGATATTTTATTATAATGAAAAGGAAACATTGTTCCCTTTAAACCACGTGGCACACCGCGCGGTTCAAGCCCAGGAAGAAGATGTCCATCTAAATTCTTATCATCGGAAAGATTTGTGGAAAGATACCAGTCTGACCAGCCATGATATCCGCAGAAAGCAATCTTGTCCTTACCAGAAAAGGCGCGCGCAATACGAATAGCAATCGCCAATGCTTCGCCCCCCGACCGAGCATACCTAACCATCTTTGCCCATGGGTGAATCTTGCAAAGCATCTCGGCAAGTTCTACTTCTTCGGGTGCATTAAGAGTTGAAACCACCCCATTGTCAATTGCTTTCTTTACCGCCTTATTAACATCAGGGTCAGAATAGCCAAGAAGAGAGCTTCCGACCCCCATAATGGACATATCTATGAATTTGTTCCCATCCAAATCCCACACCTCTACGCCTTTTGCTTTTGAATAGTAAGACGGCCATCCGTTAGGAAGAAACATCTCTGAGCGCTTAGAAAGAAGCTGGTTCCCCCCAGGAATTATCTGTTTCGCCTTTTTCCAAAGCGTATGTCCTTTTTTTGTACTTACTGTTTTTTTCTTTTTCATTTTTTAAGAAGATTGTGCTTTTACTCTTTTAGCGCCACTACTCATATATTATAGCCCCCTGTCGATATTTTTTATAGTTTTGATAACTAGCGCCTGATTCCGAGGAGGAAGTGCCGGGAAAATAGGGATGGAAATTTCTGATTCTGAAAAAAGTTCCGCATTTGGGCAAAGACCCTTTTTGTAGCCTAGCGCCTCATAATAGGGATGTAGGTAAACGGGGAGATAATGAACCTGCACTCCAATACCCGCTTTCTGCAATTCAATAAAACAAAAATCTCTCAAATACTTCTTTTGTGGAATGAGGCGTAGCGCGAATAAATGCCAGCTTGATGTTTTTCCGGAAAATGTTTTGGGTATAATAAAATTTTTAAGGCCCCCAAGTTCTCTTTGGTATCGAGACGCGATAGCTTTTCTTTTTTCTATGAAAAAATCGAGTTTCTTCATTTGGCTCACTCCTAATGTGGCCTGAATATCGGTAATGCGATAATTGAACCCCATATCCTGCATTTCATGATACCATGAGGGATTATTCTTCTTAGAAAGTTTCTTCTTATCTTTGATAATACCGTGACTTCGAAATGAAAGTAATTTCTCGTAGTATTTTCTATTATTGGTAACAATAGTTCCTCCTTCTCCTGTGGTAATTGACTTCACGGGATGAAAGCTGAACATTGTCATATCGGCAAGCGCGCCGATTTTTTTCTTACCATAGGATGCGCCAAGCGCATGCGCTGAGTCTTCAATAAAAACTAATTTATGTCGTTTTGCTATTTTCTTAAGAATAGCAACATCTACGGGTAACCCCGCATAATCAACACCGACGATTGCCTTTGTCTTTTTGGTTATTTTTTTCTCTACCTCTCGAGGATTTAAGTTGCCAGTTTCCAAATCAATATCAGAAAATACGGGAATTGCTCCTACTGCCACTAACATATTCGTGGTGGCCGCAAAGGTAAGCGGTGAAGTAATCACCTCGTCACCCTCGTGAATGCCAGCTGAATAGTATGCAGCGTGAAGCGCTGCGGTTCCAGAGGAAAATACTACGGAATATTTTGCTCCACAATAGCGAGCTAATACCTCTTCAAATTCTCTGACTTTAGGACCTTGCGTAATAAATGATGATTTTAATACCTTTACAACTTCTTGAATATCATCTTTATCAATCCATTGTCGCGAATAAGGAATCATATTTTCAATATTTTATTGACCTCTTTTGCAGGAAGGAGAAAGTCTCCACTATCGCTGCTATATATAGACTCTACCGGAAAAGGTTTCTTTTTTCTGAAAGAATCCTTGGTGGCCCAACTTACAAACTCAGGCAAAATAGCAAACATTGTGTCTAAATCTCTCGTGCGCCCAGATTCATGTTTTGTGAGAAGCTTCTCATGGAGTTTTTCACCTGGTCGAATGCCAATAACATTCAATTTGCATTCAGGAGCAAGAGTCTTTAATACATCGACAACACGCAAACTTTTCATTTTTGGGATAAAGATTTCTCCGCCTTCCATGCAATCAAGGATATTGATGACTATTTCCATAACATCTTGAATATGAATCCAAAAACGCGTCATACGCTCGTCGGTGAGTGTTACTGACCCCGTAGCACGCTGTTTTTCAACGAGCTCAATCACGCTTCCGCGACTGCCAATAACATTTCCATACCGAACAACAGAGAGTTTTGTATTCCCTTGACCACGATAAGCATTCGAAGCAACAGTCAAGCGCTCAGCAACGAGTTTTGTCGCTCCATAGAGATTAATCGGTTCAACAGCTTTATCTGAAGAAACAAAAAGTACCTTATCAACACCACGATTGAGCGCGGCATCTACCACATTTTGTGTCCCATTAATATTTGTTTTAACTGCTTCAAGGGGGTTGTATTCAGTAGCGGGAACCTGTTTAAGAGCGGCGGCATGGATTACGACATCAACACCCGAAAATGCTCGTTCCAACCTCGACAAATCGCGGACATCCCCCAGAAAGAAGTTAAGTCTTTTGTCCTGAAAATCACGAGACATTTCGTTCTGCTTGAATTCATCTCGACTTAAAACAATAACCTTCACAACTTTTTTGTTTTTAAGAATTCGCGCCACAAAGGCGCGACCAAAAGTACCCGTTCCCCCCGTCACTAATATTATTTTACCGTCAAGGTAGCCCTTTCTATTCATTTTGAAATTATATAGGAATGGACCACCTCAGTCAACTTTTTTCTTTGTTCTCAATGTTTCTAAGAAAGTGACCATACGCTCAGCTGACTTCTCGTCAAAACAGAAATTCTCTTTGACAAAATTGTTTGCGTTACGGACAAGAATCTTCCCTTCATGAGGATTCATAATAAGCGCCCGCGTAGACCGAGCAAGTTCGTCCTCTGTCCTAACAATACGCAGAGCTTGCGCTTGTTCATAGGGTAAAAAATGCGACTCCATGAGCATCCGATCATTCCTGTCTATGCCCACAAGAATAATCGGCTTCCCTATAATCATCGCCTCCAATACAACGGTTGAAAAACTAGACGCGATAATGTCAGAGATACTCATCAATTTATGCAAATTCTCATACTGGGCAATACGGCATTTATCACCGAAGGATTCCTTGATAGCTCGCTGAAAGAAAAACTCCGTGGCAGGTCCCGGGCGTATTTTTATAATAATTTGCAATCTATCAAGGCTTCTGACCGCAGTAGCTATCTTTTTGAATAATTGGAGCATACTATATGTATCATGAGTCTGCCCCAAAACAATATCAGTGGCAACATATAGAAAAACGGGTTTGTGTATGTCAATATTCATCTTTTCTATAAGATCACTTTCGGCCTCTTTGGTGATTACTTCATTCCTATATTGATCGAAGCGAGGAGAACCAATATTAATCACATCAAGGTTAGCGTCTTTCACTTTTCCCAGCTCTCTTTGAATAAGCGGTCCGTACGAGGCAAGAATGTCAGCACTCTTGTGAATACTCAATGAAAAGTCCTCATAACATTCAAGCCCGTGCTGTAATTCTACCGCGGGGATGCCCATCTTATGCGCAACCAAACCAAGTATCGAGAAATGCACCTGTCCGCTCGCACTCGCTCTCAAAATCACTGCTTCAATCTTTTGTTTTTTAAAGAGTCGTTCGGTCGCCCCAATCATTTCAATCACCTCTTTAGAAAAAGAGGTGATGAGATGTTTGTATGCAGGTCGGACGATTTCCCAGAAATTTATTCCGTACCAAATGAATTGCTTGGAAAAATCAGGGTGTCGACCGAGTTCTCGCCACTTCTGTTCATAATATTGCCGTTTCTCCTCTGCATAACTTTCAATAGAAGATGTGGAATAATCGCTTGGGTGATTAAATAAAATCTTATACTTCCAAATATAATCTCGAGCGTTTTGTATCTCCTTGCGCTCCATCATGGAGATTTCGACGCCATTCATTTTTGTTATAAATGAATCAATATGCCACCAGTAGTCACTCACAAAAATTTTCATCGCGCCACGAGAACGAAATAGGGAAATGACTTTGTTGAGAAACTCAATAGACCAAATAAAGACATTCCTTGTGAACGACCGCGTAAGTTTGTGAAATTTTCTTCTTGCGATAATATTTGGCGGACACAGGATAATATTTAAAGGAACTCCGTATTTCTGAGACAGAAATACCATCGTATCAATCCCCGCGCGGATCTCGAACGGAGCCAGCTGTCCAACGGTCGAAGATAATTTAATCACCGACTCGGGAAAATGGATTAGAGTAATATTTTTGAACTGGTTGAATATGAACTCAAAAATATCCAAATAATATAAGATCCTAAGCAAATATTCACTCAATGAATATCCAATGATTCTGCCGAGGCGAATGCCCTCGTGTTCAAAAAAATTAAATTCAGGATTATTGTACAACTGCCTCGTCAATCTTGAGACTAAAAGAGCGCGTTCTTTTAGAGAGCTTCTCGCTCCATAGCCGACCATAGAATGAAAAGGAATACCACGATCACGCAAAGCAATTTCAATTTCATAATCAATGGGAACAATTATTGGACCATCTCCATTTTTGAGTTTATCAATATCAAAATACGCAAGGATGACATCAACATGACCCATTTCATAGAGAATAACTAGTGATTTATCGGTAGGATTATTCATGGTGTATGATTTTCAGGCAAGCATCTTCCTGATACTATCATGGATGGTCTTTTCAGAAATATCAATCAAACATTTATAATATTTTCCTTCTCCTATCCAGTAAAAACAATCTCCTCCTTTTTGTCCGTCGCAGGTGCAATTTTTGTTCTCGGCTAGAATGGTGGCGTTCTTATTGTAGTAAGGGAGCCAATGAGGGTTTGAAAGATTCCCGATGATAACACTGCGTTTCTGCAAAACCCCCGCAAGATGGGTTATTCCCGTATCCACACCTAGGTAACCACGCGCTCTGTCTATTATATTTGCAAGCTCTGTCATGGTAATCATCCCCGTGAGGTCGATAACAGAATTTGGAGAGACCCCGGCATCGAAAATTTCTTGAATAAATCGACGATCTCGCTCGCTCCCGGTAACAACGATCTTGATATTAGGAAAATTGTTCGATAGATATTTAAAAATTTTTACCCAGCGATCGGGAGGTAAGCTGCGTACCGGGTTAGAAGCACATGGGTGAACAACGACATGGGTGAAACGAACGAGATGGTGTCGCTCCAAAACACCCGCATCAGAGACAAAATGATACAGTGGCACTGCTGAAGGAATGTTAAGATATTGTGTACTAAAAAGACGAGCAAGATTCTGGTAAACCGACAATTTGTAATTAAAATATAATACTCCTCCTCTCTCCTTCCCGCGCATTCCATCTTTTAGAAAGAAAAATCGGGAACTTTGAATATGTATGGATAATAAGCGAAAAAGAAATTGAGTGAAGAAAGAAGCTTCTTTAAGTATTCCATTGTATACGACCAAGTTCCTCTGCCACACAAGAGACATCAATAGAAACAGCGCAGATAAAAAATTATAGCGATTGATTTCAACCACCTGAATATGAGGATATGCGGAAAGAAGATCTTGCAATATTGATACATTACGGGGAGTAATAATAATAATCTTGCTTTCGGGAAGTTTTTTCTGCACGCTATCCGCGCAAAGCGTCCCCATTAAACAATCTCCAATGGCGCCATTGATGAACATTATTATATTGTTATATTTTTTTATAGAATTCATAAATATCGCTACCCATAAAATCGCCAGTTACGAAACCTAAGCAAGAGAGAATAAAAAGGGAGTCGCCTGACTATCTCTTTTACAGAGCGAATAAACTTGCTTTTATTTATTTTGGCAGGATAATACCTTTTCCCTCGTGGTACTATCTGTATATCTTCTGCTCGAATCTTTTTCTTATGCCACAACAACATATCACAACCAGATAATACAAGAGTTCCATCATAAAGTTGAAACAACCGCGTATAGGCGCTCTTGTCTGTGTAGAGCATCTCGGGAGAATTATCTTTGATCTCAAATAAAGGGAACAACTCCTTCTTTACAAAAATAGCATTTACCCCAACAACAGAAATCAATTCATATCCTTTTTGCTTCCCAAGTTTTACCAGTGCGAGAAGCGATGATCCCTGAAAAACATTCATATCGCGAGGTTGCACAAAATCGATGTCGTTAGGAATACTAGGATTAAACTCGACAATCATCGCGCGGGGCGAATAAGTGACGAGAGATTTCCAGAGGTGATATTCATTCCCGTCAATATCAAGGGATAATAAATCAAACTCTCTCGGTATCTGTGTATTCGCGAAAATAGCATCAAGAGAGTGATTCCCCTCAAAACTCACGAACTCATTAATACACGCAATATCTTCTCTGGGTCGGTAAAGTGTCTCCAGTTTTTTATAGTTCGTAATATCAGCTTCAATCAATACTCCCGACCATCCTCTATGGTTAAGTAAATTCCATACATTACTATCGTGTACGCCATTCAAAGCTCCGAGTTCAACACACCACTTATTTTTTTCACCGATTACCTCAAATATTTTTTCAATAATACCATCTTCCCCAAACTGAGAAGTAATCTTTCTGTGATAATCAAGAAGCCATTTGTCAGTTTTGTCAATCATATATTTTTCTTTATAAAATTCAGAATGTCTTTTGCCCTTTTCTGCCATGTAAAATCTCTGGCTCTTTTTGCCGCAAAATCGACTTTTACAACAACTGGGTCAGACCCATTGACAGCAATCGCGATCTTTTGAGCTAGATCTTTTGAATTATCTGGTTCATAAAAAATAACTTCTTTATCAGAAACAATATCCAAAATAGCCGGAGTCCTGCTTGCAACAATGGGTCGCCTCACTGCCAAATACTCAAACACCTTCATTGGTGAAGTGTAATAATAGGACTGAGTATCATATTTTGTTCCAAGAACAAGAAGAGCATCTGCCGCAGAAAGCCATAAGGGGATTTCCGTATAAGGTTTTTCCCCAGGGAACATAAAATTTTCAGGCAAATCTGTCTTTCTGGCAACAGATATAAACTCTTCTCTTGTACCCCCGACAATGTAGACGAAAATATCAGAAGATATTTCTTTTGTAGCGTCAACAAGGACATCAAGCCCTTTCCACCCATAAAACCGACCACAATACATTATTATCTTCCTATCTTTCGGGAGTGCCAAATTGTTTCTTGCCTCATCCTTAGAAACACCACGAAACAAATCAAGATCGATACCATTCGGCCACACAAGCATCTTCTCTTCTGGAAAAGCAATGGTCTCCGCTATCTGTTTTTTGATGACATTATTTATGACAATAACCCCTTTAACATACTTAAAGAAGAACTGGTTTACCCATGTTTTTGCTTTTCCTCCGTGCGTCTCAAGAAAACATGGCATATGCAAGAAAACGCCCGCTACAAACGAAAAAGTATCCATATCTATGGTATAGATAATACCTCGCTTCCCTTGCAACATTTTAAAGAGAAGGTATAGGGAATAGGAAATCGTAAAGATCAAGCTACTTAAAAAATATCCCCATTTACCGCTTGCATAAAAATCAAGAGCGGGTAATCTCGTCACACAAAGTGGTGGGCGAAGCTTATAATAATCCTTGATGTCCTCATTCATGCCGCGGTGTTTTGGGATGATGAGTTCTAGATCAACCCCTTCCTCAATAAACGCCTCACACATTTTCGCAATCTGAATAGCATACGCTTTTTTATGTGGCATCCGTGCGCTTGCGATATAATAAAGCTTCATTTTTTTTATTATTAGATTTCTACTTATTTACCGCTGTTTTTTGAGGAAGGAGTTATTGAAAACGCGATGAAAGCCAATCTTGATAACTTCGAAATTATACCACAACCGTAGCACCTCATAAGAAAATGGCATCTTATTCCCTTTACAAAAAAAGAGATTTCCAATATATCGCAAACAATAAAGGGTTGAAACTGCCATGTGATACATAAAGCCTGAATAAAACCACCTCATAAAATTTTCTTTACCCTCTTTATTCCTCTCTATTTCAAGATATCTATTCCATCTTTTTTTAAGCGCTTGAGAACTTTCAAGGGGAACATACTCGCAATTTTTGAGCTTAGAAATCTCGAATCCTTCTTTTGGTTCGATCTTTTCATGAAGACTTCTTGTAAATCCACTGACTGCTTTTTTATTGAAAAACCGAGTCTGATAATTCGGATATGTTGTCGCGCAGTCAATAATACGCTTATCTTTCACATATTTTCTTGGCACCATAAAAATAGACGGCTGTGACAAATCTTTTGCGACCACTTCTCGTATTTCCTCTGCCAATTCTCTTGAGATATATTCGTCTGAATCAACAAACATAAACCAATCAAAACGCGTGGCATCCAATTGCTGATTTCTTACGCCGGAAAAATCTGCAATCGTGTTATTTGGATTTTTAAAACATTGGTCCTGATAGATAACCCTGCATCCATAGTCATTTGCGATAGCAACAGTATCGTCAGTACTGCCACCATCGCATATAACAATATCATCAAATTCTCTGACCGACTCGATGCATGCTCGGAGGGAAAGCGCGGAGTTAAAAGTTAATATTCCAATTGAACACGGTATTTTATTCATGTTTTTTCCTTAAGATAAAAAAGTGGTGATACTGGTTCTCGAATGGCACAAATTCGCGTATAATTTCAAAATATTTACCTAGATTAACACGAACAGTCTTCATTGAACACCCCCTCTTCCCTATCTCCCAATAATGTTGACCGTTGAAGTTGTGTTTTTGAGGAAATGGAATTTTCATGGAGAAACGAAATTCGCGAAGGAGCGGAATCTTTAAAAGAAACTGAATTGGTGGTCCAAAGTGTGGCAAACTAATCACTACATATGAGCGCGCAACTCGAGACATTTCTGCGAGCGCCCTCTCAAACTGCTCGAAAGGAATATGCTCCAATACCTCAAACGCGCATACAACATCATATGATTTATCTGCAAAAGGAAGGGCGGTCACACTCCCTATAACATCAGGGTGAAGGTCTTCTGCGACATCAATGTTCAAGTATTCTATTGTGGTATTTTCTCGAAGATAATTTCTAAAGACGCCGTCACCAGAACCTATTTCAAGCACGCTCTTTGGTTCAAGTCGCAAAACCTCTTGAATCTGATGATAATAACTCACCCACCGCCCCGGGTGTGAATACCGCTCAAAGTTATACGCTTCTTTATTGACTTGCTTCATACCAATTGATTATTTTTTTAATGAGGATAGACAAATCAAATGTCTCGCGCGCTTTCTTTTCGAGAGTTACGCGAATAATCTCCTTATCATTTGATTCTAAGATATCCTTTATGTGTTTTGCCAAACTTTCCGCATCATTATGACGAAAAATGAGGCGATCTGCGTACTCCCCAAAAGCATCACGAAATGTTTCATTTGCGACGAGAGGGATTGCCCCACCAAGTATCCCTTCTATGACAACTTTATCTAATCCGCCAGTTGGGCAAGCGTTCATATGTATACCACTTTTCCAATAAAATGGAAATAAGTTCTCTTGCTTTACATTCCCTTTGAAAAATACCCTGTCTTTTATCTCCTCTTTCAAAACCAAGTTGAGGAGATTTTTCTTGTACTCTTTATCTTTTTCCGTCACAGAGTCACCGACAAATACACCAGTAAACGGCACGCCTTCACGAGCAAGGATACCACAAGCGCGAATAATTGTTTCTTGATCCTTTATCGGCGTCAATCTCCCCACACAAAGGATTGCGCGGTCATCACGCTTTTCTCTGTATCCACGAGGACGGACCGCCACCCCAACATCGATGCCGTGTCCAAGGTACATACTCTTATTGGTAGCAATTGTAAATCCTTCTTTTCTGCTCGTAAAAACAACATCAATAAATTTTTCTGCAAGCCAAAGAGAAAATGTGTTCGCGCGATGCACATACCAAAGTCCGACAGGCTTTCGTAACACTCTCCACACAAGACCACCCAAGAGCGCATAAACTTGATTCATATGCACAAACACGGCATCGTAGTTTTTGCGTTCGCGCCAGATGAGACGATAGAAATTTATGATGTACTTTAGGCGAGAAGCGCCTCGTTCTTTGCCGAGGGAAAACACACGGACATTTTTCGGCAGATGATATTCTCCAACACCAAGAGCGATCACTGTTACTTGCCCGCAGTGTTTCGCAAATTCTTCAATCCAGCGGTGGAAAAAACCTAAGATTGAGTCCCTGCTGTCTACTTTCTGAGTGAGGATGAGAAGCTTCGTTCTTTTTTCTTCTTGCATATATGTTTATGTACGGACTGATACAACCTGAAGACTTTTTTTAAATTTAAATTACTTTTTACGAACAATAACAACCATATTATCGCGTAGATTAATAGAAATTGCAAAACCACCCAAGCGTGGATATTTTTTTAAAAACCTGACCACCTTACGCAAAAGACTAGACTTCTGCCACTCTGCTACCGTATGCAAAATGTACTCAAGGGTGAATGTCTTTCCAATTTTTATAATCTCTTCACAATCAAAATTATTTCTTTCCAAAAAAATTTTAACGCTCTTCTGAGTAAAATAATGAAGATGCTCAGGGGGGACCAATAAATGCCACCTCTTACCCATTATACGCGCGTACCAACTACTGCTATCGGGTGTACTGAGCGCCAAAATACCATTTACCCCCAAAAGTTTCGAGCAAGCGCGAATCTCTCTATTTGGGTTTTGAAAATGCTCCAGCACATCCCATAAGGTTATCGCATTGAATGACATTTCCTGAAACATACCGTCTCTGAGTGTACCCCACACGACATCAAGACCTTTTTCCTGAGCGATTTCAGCTGCGTACTCTGATATCTCAAGCCCACACGCATTCCATCCCATCTTTTGCGCGATATCTACAAAAAACCCTGTAGCCGCTCCCACATCAAGCAAATTTCCTTTTCTGGAGTACCGAGATTCTATCCTTTTCAGATACTCCTCAAATACCGATCGCATCGGCTCTTTATCTTGGTCATAATCAACATACCCCGATCCCCTCTCTGCACCAGAAAAATAATCCTCATTATAAAGCGACGATGCATCGTACTCAGACAAGGGGTAGACAAATATATGCCCGCAAGAGCCACATCGATATAAATCGAAATCATTTTTTCTACAAAAAAAAGTGTTTTGCGTACTACTACACGCTATGCATTTCGCTAATTTTTGATAATCATTTTCCATGGTGCAAAAATTCCTTCCCTAACAATATGATTTGATATTTTTGATTCTCCCCCCGTACGGTTCTTAAAGATAATCGGTATCTCTATAAACCGAGCGCCATTTTTAAAAAGTAAATATTTCAATTCCATAATAAAAGCGTATCCAGAGACATCAACCACTGATAGATCCACGCTCCGCAATACACTCGTGCGAATAAGATTAAAACCACCCGTGCAATCAACAATAGGCATTCTTGTAATCATCCTGCAGTACAAATTCCCCCCCCAACTCAAAACACGCCTCCACAACTCCCATCCCTCTGTTCCCCCACCATGGATATATCGCGAGCCGACAATCACATCATAATCATCTCTCTTACTCAGCATCTCATTCAAATATCGAGGATGGTGTGAAAAATCAGCATCCATCATTATTACAAACTCAACTCCCTTATCTTCTAGCACTTTTTTAAATGCGTCAAGATATGCCTTACCGAGTCCCTCTTTTCTTTTTCGGCAGAAGAGAGAAAGTCGCGGAAATGCTCCTTTTAGAGACTCAACAACCTTTCCTGTTCCATCGGGAGAATTATCATCAACCACCATCACATGTACCCACACAGGAACCGTCTTAAAAATTTCTACCACCAACTGCGAGATATTTTCTTTTTCATTGAAGGTAGGGATAATAATCACACTTTTCATAATTCATAAAAGTATACCACAGTATTGGGTACCGCTAAAATTCCACTATCTAGACTCTGGACCCTTTTCAAGGATAGTATATCGATCGACAACCCTCTTTTCTCTATATTTTACAAACATCACATCTTTTGGGTCATACTGTTCACTTATAATAACGATTTGATCAGGGAGACCTTCTCTTATTTTCCCTAACTGCTCCTTCCCCGGCAAAATTGTGCTGGTCACTTTCATGTATTGAAAATATGTTGATATCGGTAAAAACAAAGCAACCTCCGGAACCTGGTAGAGAAAAAATATCTGCTCAGGAGGTTGGGTCTTAAAATATGCGGTCAACTCTCGTGTACGCGTCCCTTGATAATATGATGCTACCCATGAGTGAAACCCTGTTTGATAAAACTGAAACACAACAAGAAGCGTAAAAATAAAGCCTATTGCAAACTTGGGGATTTTACCACCTAACAGCGTCGAGAACGCTAAGGGAAAGTACATTAGAGCAAACACTTGCCCGAGAAAAAAATACCGGTAGTACCCAACGGTTCTTAAATAAGCGAGGAAAATGAGCACTGAAAACGAGAAAGTGACCAACTCAACATAGGAAATATGGACTTTTCTCCGTAAACGCACAACAAATGAAACTGCCCAAATTCCAAGCAATACCATAAAATACATCGGTTGAATCTCAATTATTAGACGTTTAAGATTAACAAACATTGAACCAAGAAGAGATGTGTTGTGAGGATTCGCATAAATAGAAAGTATATTTATAAACGAATCACTCGAAAATTGTACCCAAAACCACACCAGCACTGGCACGCAAAAGGCGAGGACGAAGTATCCCACAAACATCGGTCTACTCAAGAATGTTCGATGATAAAAATAAAGAGGGATAACGAGTGCTGGTAGCACCAACAGAAAAACCGGTTTTGTTACCACACACAATCCAAGTAACAACCCCGCGAGCAAAAATGGCGCAACCGTCCTCAATCCTCGTTCAACCATCCCTAAACACAAAAGTCCTGCAAAGAGAAACACCAGCCCAGGAATTTCACCAAGTACATTTTTCCCATTCCCATAAATGGGAGCAAAACTCACCAACAAGAGCAGTGCATACACCGCAAGAGTCTTTGTTATTTCCTGTTTAGTTAAAAAATATACAAGCACAAAAAATGCAAACAAGAATAATACCATCACCACACGCGCCTGCAAAACTCCAACTCCAAAGGACCGGAAAGACAAACTGATTGGATAAGTGACCACATAACTTGTGGTTACAAAGCCCGCGGACACAAACTTCTGAGGTGCGACTTGAATGCCATGCACTCCATTTATTGCTATATTTTCTGCAACCTGTGTAATAATACCTTCGTCCATCCAAACAGGCGGACTTTCGGTTAGTTTGTGTGTGGACAAAAAAAGAACCGCTACTCCTGCAAGCAACAATATTACATAATAGAATAAATTCTGTATGGAATAGTATCCCATCCTGATTCTTTGTTTTATAAAAGATAAACTCATACTTTGTTTTTCCCTTGTATGAATATAAAATGCTTACACAAGAAGAAACTGAGACAAGCGATGATACCTCCCACAAATACCTGTGCAACCAAATAATGGATGTTAATCTTCTCCACAAAAATATACATTAAATAAGTATTCAAAAAAAAATTTCCCAAGGAAACAACGAGATACACAATCGACTGACGATGAATATTTTGTATTGAATGATCTCTAAATGTCCAAAATTTCTGAAGGGTAAAGCTTACTAAAAATGCACCGGCGAAAGCAATGACTACCGACAAAAGATAATGGAAACCAATATATGATGTAAAAATATAGAGTAAGCCTAAATCAACTATTGCTGCAGTCCCTCCCGCAACAACATAACGAAAAATTATCCCCTGTATTGAGGTCGTCTTTATCAACCATTCTTTACTTAAATAAAGTCTGTCCTCTATTTGGGAAGATATTGTCTCCATACTGATTACAAATATTTTACCATATAAGTGCTTTCGAGCTGGTATCCGCGGTTTTTGTAATATTCACGGGCGCCGATGCCGGAGATAATGACGAGTTTTTCGTAGCCGGCTTCGCGCGCGATGCGCTCCGCTTCAAGGAGAAGGCGCGTACCGAAGCCAAGATGTTGACTTTGTGTTCCCTTCCCACCAATAGGCACCATACGACCATAGGTGTGGAGTTCGCGGACAAGAGCCGAACCGCAAAGTACTTCAAGCGCGCCTCTTTTAAATTCCTCTCCCTTATTATCAGGAAGACGGAGGCGGAGAAACGAAGCGAGCTTCGGGGAATTAATGTCCGACCTTAGACCCGAATTCTCAAGGTCGGACCTTTCCTCAAATGAAAGAAAAATCTCACGCCCTGTCGTGGTGCGATAATCAAAACGCGTAAGAGGAAATTTCTCAAAATCTAAAACCATACCACGCACCTCGCGACAGCGGATACAGACACATCGCCAGTTGTTTTTCTTCATATCCGAAAGAAGCCATTGACGCAAGTTGGAAACCTTGCTCCCCGCTTGAATATACGGAGCGGGGATATCGCGAACCACACGAATAATGCGTACATACTTTGGCACTTGTTTTTTTACTTCTACAAGAACACGCATAAGCTCTTCGTCGGAATAAGGGGTGAACTCTCCTTGTTCCCATAGATCAAAAAGCTCGCTCCCTTCGAGCACCATACACGGATATATTTTCAGCATATCCGGCTGAAAATTTTCACCGGAAAAAAGCTCGCCGAACATTTCAATGTCACGCGCGGGATTTGAACCGGGAAGGTTGGGCATCATATGATACACCACCTTAAAACCGGCATTGCGCAAACGCTCGGTGACCAAAGCAACAGTTGATATTTTCATATCGCGTTTTGTGAATTTTAAAATATCATCATCAAGGTGCTGCACGCCGAGCTCTACTTTTGTGACCCCAAGAATTCTCAAACGCTCGAGCTCAACGGTCGTGATATAGTCAGGTCGTGTTTCGACAGAAAGGCCAATGATGCGTGTTCCCACAGTTTCGTTTTCTGTTTGAAGCTCTGCAAGGGATTTTGCGCCTTTCGTGGTCTGAACACCCCCGACCTCGAGAGTACCCGAGGTCGGGGGTGGGAGAGAAAAATTGTTGCACGCGCGAAAAACTTCAGCAATAAATTCCTCCTGATACACGGGGTGATAAAAACTCCATGTTCCGCCAATAATGATTATTTCCACCTTATCAGTTTCGTGACCGTTCATTACAAGCGCGCGGAGGCGATTGGTTACCTGTTCATACGGATCAAAATCATTCGCAAGAGCTCTCGCCGCAGCTGGCTCTTTTGAAAGATAACTCTTGGGCATTCTCGCCTCGGTCGGGCAATACACGCAACGCCCCGGACAAGGGAACTCTTTGGTGAGAAGCGATACCACGGCAACCCCTGAATTACTCCTCGTTTTAATTTTTTTCAACACCGCTTCCGTATCTAAATTTAAGGGTTCTTCCCCTCTAGCAACAAGAGCGCGATAAAAAGCCAGTATTTCTGCATTGGTGGGCATCTTTAGCTCCCCCGCCGTACTTCCCTGCCCAAAACGGCTTGCTGAAATTAGTCGGCTATCTAATACGAAATTACCCTCGCATACCTCTAAAAAACGCTTATAGAGCGTTTTATCGGCAAGGATATCGCGTTTCAAGCGCTGTAAATCCTTATCATTTTTAATATCTTGAAAAAGCATTGGGGCAAAACAAAAATTTTAAATTTTAAATTACAAATTTTAAATCAATTTTAAATATCTTAATTTTAAAAATTTAGTCATTGAGATTTCATTTAAAATTTAACATTTGAAATTTAAAATTGATTTCACCTCCTTAGAGCGTCCTCCCACGATTTTCTATACAAAGCGAGGTATTCATCTTTTGTGGGAAGACTTAAATGTTTTGGTTTCAATATCACTTCCCCAGATATAACCTGCATAAGCGCGCGAACTAAGGCGTCTTTATTCCCCACAGGGACAACCATACCATTTTTTCCATTATGCACAACTTCACCAGCGCATCCAACATTGGTCATCACCACAGGACAGTTTGACGCAAGGGCTTCAGCAACCGTCATCCCATACCCTTCATAATTCGAAGTGAGAAGAAACACATCGGCGGTCTTGTAATAGGAAACGAGACTCTCTTGCCAATCCTCGAAAACAATACTAGTGGTAAGGTTTTGGCTTTTAGCTTTTAGGGCAAGGGTGCTCCGCTCTGGTCCGTCGCCAACGATAATAAGCCCGGCCTTAGGGTATCTCTGAACGAGCTCTTTCATCGCCTCAATGGCAAGCTCTATGTTTTTCTCCGGCGCCAAACGGGATGCCATAAGAATATGTTTTTCAAATTGAGGATATTTTTTCTTAAGACTATGAGTTGTGGGAGTATCACGAATACGCGCGACATCGACAAAAACGGGCAAAACAGTGATAGGTATTAGGTGTTGGGTGTTAGGTGTTAGGGAATTCTTAATGCGCAAAGATACGACACGAATAGCATTCGCGCGCGGAATTAAGAATTTTGCAATAATTACTCGTACGCGGTTTACAAGAGACTCATCTTTAAAATACGGACTCATCATATCGGTATGAATCTGAAGATGAAATTTCGCTCCGATAATACGCGAGATAAGAAATGCAGTAATTCCTGTTTCAAATGGATCCTGAGAAGACACCACATCAATATCTACCCCCGAGCGCTTCATCACGCGCGCAATATTGACCGCCCGTAACATATATCCAATACGAGTGAGGGTATTCGTAGGATAAAGAAAAATATTTGGAGGAAATGACTGAGATTCAAACTTCCCTGTTTTTTTTGCAAAGACAATAACATGAATTTCTTCTACCAGTCTGCCGTAATCAAGCAGGCGCGACCTCATCGCGCTCCCCTCCTCAAACACTTTTCGGTCTAATGAAATTGATAAGACTTTCATATTGTTATTTATACAATCTCGCGCACGAGAGATTCGAGCATCCGTTCATTACTAAACTCCTTTACTTTTTCCTGCGCATTTTTAATGATGTTGTTTCTTAATTCATTATCGGTACGGAGATCTTCCACCGCTTTCTCGAGCAATACAGAATCATTATACGGCACCAATATGCCATTCTTGTGGTCATGAATAATCTCTACATTCCCTCCCCGAGAAGTCGTAATAACTGGAACTCCAAGCGCCATTACTTCAAGAATTTGGTGCGAAAACCCTTCGTATGCAGTATTGAGCACAAAGACATCGCTTGCTTTGATATACTCAAAAAGTTCTTCTTGAGAAAGTTTTCCAAGGAGGAATACATTGTCTTCAAGCCCAAACTCAATGATTTTTTTCTCTAATAATCCCCTGTCGGGACCATCCCCCGCAATAAAGAGCGATGCATCCGAATTGCGCTTCAAGAGATTCGGCATCGTCTCTATAAGCAAAACGAAGCCTTTCCACGGCACAAGACGACCGATCGAAAGGATGCACCACCCTTTCATACCAAGCCTCTTGCGAATGGCTTCTTTATCCTCATTTAGAGACGGAGGGTTGAAACCATTATAGATTACAACAATCTTTTCTTCCGGCACCCCCCACAACGATACTATCTTTTTTAAGTATTCACTGGGAACAATGATTCTCCTCGCGCCTCGCGCAACGCTTCGCTCAATCTTTTTCCTGATTTCGGTTTTTACCCCATACTTTTTGTGTTGAAACTCCTCTAAACTTTCTTCGTTCAAATTTCTTCGTTCAACTAATTCCTGCTCCCACGCATAATCCCCCACTACTTTAAGATAAAATCCCTTTCGAAGAATTTTAGAAGCAATCATTGCTGGTAACCCGACGGATACGGGGTCCTGAGCATAGATGATGTCAACAAAAAGACCGCTCAAGAGGATGTTTAAAAAATAAACAAGATGGCGGATGATTTTTGGCAACTTCAAATAACTTCCAAAATTTACCACGGCAACAGAAAGCCCCCTCTGGGGGAATTCTTCGAACAAGAGCTTGCTGTAGGTCGCCGGTCCGCCAATCTGTGGAGGGAAAATACCCGTTGCAATCAAAATTTTCATAATATATTCAAAACATACGCTACGAGAAAAGTTTGTGGAAAACTTTTTCAGACATTTCTTTCACAATCAAGCTCCAATCATATTTTTTGACCACCAAAGTATGTCCGTTGGTAAAGAGTTTCATCGCAAGATTATGGTCATCAAGGAGGCGGTTCACTTGTCGCGCGATACTTGCCGGATCATCAACAGAAGCGAAAAGCCCTGTTGGCTCATGGTCGGGATTGGTATCAGGGTCAAAAAGAAAATCGGGAATACCTCCGACGGGAGTTGCAATCACGGGGAGTCCTGCCGCCATCGCCTCGAGAAATGAATTGCCCAATCCTTCTGAACGGGAAGGCCGAATGAAAATATTCGAGATCTTCAAATATTTCGGCATATCGGTATGCAAAACTTGTCCCAAAAAATGCACGCGATCTTCAACGCCGAGGTTGCGCGCGAGAAGACGGAGCATCTCTTCGTCAGGCCCTATCCCTAAAACCAAAAATTTTATGTGTTTGCCAAGGAGAGGCAATGCGCGAATGACCTCATCAACCGCATTTTTCCGCACCATACGGGAAGTCGTGATGAGAAATTTGTCGCCGTCTCTCTTGCCGAGTTTCTGCTTAAGCGTGAAGAGCTCTTCGTCTGTATACTCCTGCGCAAAGTGCGCAACATTGACGGCATTAGGAATCACTTCAAGCGGGCCTGCGTACCCCATATCGCGCGCAAAATCCGCAAGATAGTTTGATATTGTCTGCACGAAATCCGCGCGCGTGAAGATGCGACGGAAGAGCGGGTAGACAAAACGAACGCGACGCTTGATATAGGTAATAGGGTCTCCTTCTTGCAAAGTGAGGAGATAGCGAACTTTCGGAAAACATACTTTAAAAAATAATGCGCCAAACCCAGCATAACTTGCCATCATCGCCCAAATGCCATCATAGGGATTCTTGTGGTGAAGAGAGCGCGCCTTCATAAAAGCAATAAACGGGAATAAATATTTATTCACCGAGAGGGGAAATTTTCCGAGGTCAGAAATGGAGGGATCGGTGATAGTAAGTCCAATACGATAAACATTCACCTTCCCGATACGCTCGAAAGCAGGAAGACTGCTGTTAAAACGAAGGGTAATCATATCAAAAGAAAAATCTTCTGACGGCACACGATCCGTTATCTCTTTGAGAGCAACTTCTGCCCCGCCCACCACATCGGGATAATAAGCGAGAGAAAAAATGAGGATTCGTTTCATATTGTGGTATTAATTATTATTTAACAGTTCATTGATGTACTTGGTAATTCTTTTCTCCGCGCTCCACCCAAGCTCATTTTTTGCGCGAGAAAGCTCAAGGGTCGCATTCATACGGTTGCCTTTTCGCAAAGGAAGCATCTCTATTTCTCCACCAAACATTTTTGCAATATCCAGTATACCGTATCCTTCTTCTGACCCAAGACCATAATCGTCCCCTTCTCCTTTCTCACCCACCAAAAGAAGTCCCCTGATAATATCATCCACATGGGTAAAATTTCTCACCTGAGTGCCTGGAGACACAACCGTGAGCGGTTCTTTGTTTTTTGTTTTCTCTTTAAAGATGGCGATAAGGGTCGCATATTTTCCTTCTGAGATCTCTCGCGGACCGTACACATTATAAAAATAAGTTATTGCGTAAAGAAGATCAAACCACTTGCCATAGTTCATCACAAGTTCAGTATTGCTTGCTTTTGTCCACGCATAAGGACTCTGATCTCTTCCCATCCCTCCATCTCCAAATTTTGTGCTCGAACCCGCATAGACAATCTTGCAATTATTTTTCCTACAAAATTCCAAAACTGCAAAAGTGCCATCTTTGTTATATTCCCAAACAGTAGGCATATCCTCAAAACTCTGCTCCACACGCGAATACTCTCCAAGGTGATAGACGAGGTCAATCTGCTCGTGGATATGCTTTTCAATATCCTTTGTGTGCCCCTCGCGATATTCCGCTCCATCAATATGGTTCTCCTTCTTTCCGGTAAAATAGTTATCAAGTGAAATAACCCTATTACGAGGGTCTTTTACCAGCTGTTCGATAAGATTTGATCCGATAAAACCAGTACCTCCCGTAACGAGTATTGTCTTTTTGAATCCAGCTGACATAAAATTCATCATACCACGCCTAGGCTAAAATGGAAGCGTGGTGTGTGGTGGCGTCTCTTCGTCGCCTTCTTCGTTTCCTTCTATTATTTCAAAAGTATCAGCAAGGTCGACTTTGGCGCTACGACGAGAAAGACGCGATCCAACGAAAGCAAGAAATCCAAGGATAAGTACTCCCCCGTACCAAAGCCACCACCTTGTCTTCTTTTCTGGAGCAAGAGTGTTGGAATGAATAAAAGGATCAGAAAACGCATTCAACGCAGATGCTTTTTGTTCTGATGGCAATATCAAGTCAGTTCCCTGAGAAAGAGCGGATAATTGCCCTGAAGTTTTTTCTGGCAACTTTTCCTTTGAAGGAAGAAGGCTTGTAACAAGAGGAACCACACTCTTCACAAAAGACTCTACCCGCGTACCATTGGGATAATGAAGCGACACCTCTTCATTAGGGGAGACGATTAACCCCGTTACATCAGAAGCAAAGGACACTTCTTTGCGCGCCCCCAAAATAGTATGTTGAGGAAAAATAAAATCTTTCCCTCCTTCACGAATAATCCACCCCGAAAGATCCACTTCATTCCCTGATTGATTCTCTATTGAAACAAACGAACGACTATTGTCTCCCCCCGTATGTAAAACTAATTGAGGCGCTGACACGATGACACGCACGCGTGTTGACGCAGAATAAAAACCGGATGAAGCATCGAGTACGACAATATATTCTCCCGGATAATAGTATGTGTGGTTTACGCTCGTACCATCCGACCTAGCGCCGTCACCAAATACCCACACAAAACGAGCATTTTCAATCGGTTCTTTTTTTAGACCAAAGACTTTCCCCGAAAAAATAATGGGCGCGCCAACGAGAGTGGTACGGACCGCTTCCCCTGCCTCCGCTATTATTTGAGGTTCTACTGGGAGATTTGAGAGCGATGACGAAGAGGGAGCTGTTGAAGAGATTGATTGCTGAGAAGCTACACCCTGTGAAGAAGTATTGTTATTACTCACCCCGGGTGAGGGGGTGGCAATACCCCATTCACCAGCCGACATTTTCTGGTAACTCTTTCCGTCGGTAACCGTAGCCCATTCAATTTGATCGATATCAACCCCTTTTGAATCTCGTATGCGGACCGTATTGGATTCGGTAAGTGTTAAATTATCAATTACGATATCAGATTTCCCTGATTGACTGCGAGAAACTAAAAAATAGCCATTCGCCTTGATTATTTTATCTTTTAATTGCGTACTGGTAACGAGAGAATTGAAACTGCTTCCCGTAGCAGTTTTCCTCTGGATATACCAACCGGTCAAATCGACATCAGAGTCACTGGAATTATAAATTTCTATAAACCTTTCGCTGGTGGGAGATATTTGAATCTCATTAAATATCACCTGCGCGGATACAATCCGCGCAAAAAATAACAGTGATACAAAGATTGAAAGTTTTACTATTTGTATTTTTCTCATCTTCTATTTATCTTTTCATTTTTAGCTTTTCGTTTTTATTTTTTATCAGTCTTCCCCACTCAAAATTGCGGTCAAAACATCTTCGGGAACTTCTCTGATTTTTGGCTCTTCTTGCTCCTTTTCTTTTTCCTTAAGCGTGGTATCTTCTGCGCGCGGTTTTTCTTTGTGGGGCGAAGGTACGGAAGGAGTCTCCACTTTTTCTTTCTTCTCTTTCAATATTGAAGCAAGAGCGTTTTTCAATTCATTTAAATTATCATTATCAAGATTTTTAGGAGGCGGAATATTAGACACTGGCTTCTCTTTCAAAAGCGTGGCGAGGGGCAATTCCTTTGATATCTCTTTCTGAATTTCGCCAGCACGAGGAATATTCGTTCTTGTTGTCTCTTTTTCAAGATCTTTAAACGCTTGAGCAAAAGGTTTTTCGGTCTTTTTTACCTTTTCCCTTTTAGAAACAATATTTTGCTTAAGGGAGACGATGGGTTGGTATCTCTGATAAGGCGCTCTGGTATTTTCTCTCGCTTCATTGTCGCTCTGTCGCGCAAAAGAAGGTTTCGCTCCATATTCACTGTATTGTTTCGAAATAGGCTTCGCAAGAGGATGTTCTCCTTTTTGAAAATTCGAAGAAGGAGGCGGGGTAATATCTCCTGATGATGGTCCATACCACGCATTGATACTCTCCTCGACTTTTTGTCGCGGATGCGCGTATATTTCACGAGAAGAACGAATAACCTCGTCCTTGCTTGATTTTTCTGGAGGTAGAATGGGAGGCATCGTCACCGCAGAAAACGGATGCGAAGCAACTCCATCAATCATAAGCTTCAAATAGATTTGAGTAAAACCGAGATTAACCATATCTTCAGCGGTAAATACCGGCGCATATTCTTTTTCAAGGTGCTCGGCATCGGTCGCCCCAACCCGAAACATTATCTGCGTTCCCACATTGCCAAATACCGCCGCCGTCACTTCCTCGGACATCTGTTCGATATACTGGTGCGCCATAATGAGCGCGAGTTTGTACTTGCGCGCTTCTGACAATATGTTCGCGAAAGATTCATTGGCAAAAGATTGAAATTCATCGACATACAAATAAAAATTAGGCAGTTTTCTAAGCTCACTCTCTACGAGATCCGCGCGCGACATTGCTGAAAGATATATCTTGGTGATAATCATACTTCCCAAAAGATTGGCATTACCCTCCCCTACTTGTCCTTTTGAAAGATTGACGATGAGGATCTTTCGCTCATCCATTATTTTGCGCAGATCAAAACTTGAGTGAGGTTGTCCGATAATATTTCTAATGAGCGGGTTTGAAGTAAATTGACCGATTTTGTTCTGAATAGCCGGAGTTGCCTCCGCCGCATATTTCTCGGAATACTTCGCATACTCGTCAACCCAAAACGATTTCACGGATGGATCCTGAATATTATCCACGACCTTTTTACGATATGCTTTATCTGCAAGCATACGATTGACACCAAGGAGTGTCGAGTCTGGATATTCCAAAAGCGCAAGGAGAACATTGGAAAGAATGTACTCCATACGCGCCGACCATGCATCCACCCATATCTTTTTGAACACGCTCATAAGACCGTTTGCAACGAGGTGTCTTTTATCTGGCCCAATATCCTCCATAATATTAAAGGAGATTGGATTTTCCATATCAAAAGGCGCGAAGTAAATAACATCCTTCACGCGTTCTGCGGGAATATATTCAAGGAGAAACGCCGCAGATTTTCCGTGCGGATCGATAAAGGCAAACCCTTCGCCGTTTTTAATATCCTGCACCGCCATATTTTCAATCATCGTAGACTTTCCCATACCGGTCTTGCCGATGATGTACATATGGCGCGTACGATCTTCCGCCTTGATACCAAATGGCACTCGCTTATTACGACGATCAGTCTCCGCAAAATAGGTGATGCGATTTTTATCGTAGAGGTACATAGAGTAGTCGGTAACCACTAGCCAATAGCAAGTAGTAAACAAAGTATATCACCAATTATTGGCAAAATGAAAACTCGGGCGCGATTGGCTTTGCCAATCGCGCCCGAGTTTTTACTTCCTTTTCTTCGCAAGCATCGTAAGGATTAATCCGACCATCTTGTCCTTGTGCGCAGGGTCACTCTCGGCTATGAGAAGTGTGATTGCGGTGAGTGCGGGTGGAGTGATACGCGCAATGTCCAATACTTTTGCTTTTGCAAGAAACCATACAAATGCATACGCGCCACTTCTTTTATTGCCATCAAGAAACGGATGATTTTTGATAACAAAGTACAAGAAATGCGCCGCCTTCTCCTCGACGGTCAAGTACATCTCCTGTCCACCAAATGTTTGCATCACATTGCCGATGATGCCCGCAAGAATCCCTCGCTCGCGCTCAGTAGCAAAAAGATCCGTCGCTTCACCTTTTTCAATAAGCGATTCTTTCAGTGAGGCGAGGGATTTCTCAAACATCTCTGCCGTAATTTTGACAGACTTTTTTGTCGCACCTTTTGTAACCAACGCATCCTTATCGTACGCATCAAGAGAGAGCCATGTGTCCGCAAAGAGTGTTACGAGCTCAAGGATATCTTTCGTATCCGCCATTGCGCCCACAGGAAGTAGCGCCTTTACATCTGCGACTGCCTGCAAAAATGCGTCGTAGTTTTTTGAAATGCGTGTTCGATTTAATGTATAGCCCTCAACCAAGTGCTTGCGCAATGTACTTGTTACCCACTGACGAAATGAGGTTGCTTGTCGTGAGTTCACACGGTAACCAACCGATAAAATCGCATCAAGGTTATAAGATTTTACCTTATACTTTTTACCGTCGGTGGCAGTTGTCAAGAAATCCTTTACAACTGAACTTTGGTCTAACTCCTTACTTTTGAAGATGTTTTTAAAGTGGAGACTAATGTTTTGCTTTGTAGTGCTAAAAAGCTCTGCAACTTGGTCTTGTGTCGCCCACACCGTCTCCCTACCAAAATCCCCCCGAAGCTCGATGGCTCCCGACTTTGCTTGGTAGATGACTACTTCCTTTTTTATTTTCTGCGGTTTCATTGAGAACAGTATACCACGGCAAGCGATGAGTGAAACAGATATACAGACTATAAATATATTAGCTCCAGATACGCTGTTTATTGATTTCCTCTTTGTCGCGAAACGCTTTTTCAAGATCAACACCGCTGTCGTTGCAGATTTTCAATAGATTAATAAAAACATCGGCAATTTCAAAATCCAGATGATGTTCGTTTGAATTTTTATCTATTTTTATTCCCTGAGATTTTCTCGCCGCTTTTGCCATTTCCCCACACTCTTCAAGAAATATCATAAAAGTCTCAGACAACCGTTGTTCTCCGAAGCCTCGTTCCATCCCCATATCGGCAACATATTTTTGAAAATCCTTGAGCGTCGGGTCAGTCTTAAGGTTCAATGAGCTTTCTTTTTTCTCAGTCATAATATTATTTCATTAATGAGTAATCACCGTGTCATATTTCTACAAAACATCTCCTGCAATATTCTTCTTATTCTCATCTCGCTTCCCTCTCTATATTCAAATTCCAAATTCCATATTCTATATTCTATTCAGTCTTCAATGCCTCCTTCGTATACA
>JACQCY010000036.1 GCA_016201355.1 Candidatus Yonathbacteria bacterium
CAATGTCGCGCGCGAAGTAAAGCGCAAAATGCGCCACACAAAGACAGGGTCTACTGTCCCCGTACAAGAAGAGGAGGCGCCAGAAGTATCAGCAGAGTAAAAAAAGCGAGGAACACCTCACTTTTTTGTTCTAATAATAGGTAGACGCTATTACCTTGAGGTGATACAATGTTGTTATGGGATTAAGGGGACCAAAACCAAAGGGGAAGGTGAGGATCAAATGGTCTGCTGATTTTGCGTATGCAATCGGACTACTTGCGACAGACGGCTGTCTGTTAAATGATGGGAGGCACATAGACCTTACTTCAAAAGACATAGACCAAATTGAGAACTTTTTGCAAGCTCTTGATATTGATGTAAAAATTACCACAAAGTATTCAGGAACTGGTAAAAAATATCAGCGGGTACAATTTGGGGATGTTTTATTTTATGAATTTCTTATGAGTATTGGTTTCACCCCCGCAAAATCAAAAACTATTGGAGAATTAGATATTCCAAAGAAATATTTTTTTGATTTTTTACGAGGCTCATTTGATGGCGATGGCTGTTTTTATTCCTACTGGGACCCGCGTTGGCGTTCTAGTCATATGTTTTATGTTGAATTTGTGTCAGCAAGTAAATTGCATATTGACTGGTTGAGAAGTGAAATTTTTGATAGACTTGCAGTAAAAGGTCATATTGTAAAAGATGGGGAAGGATTAACATATCAACTAAAATATGCAAAAAAAGAGGCACTGGAAATTATTAAAAAAATGTATTATAATCACCATATCGTTTATCTTTCTCGGAAAAGAATGAAAATAGAGAAAACTCTGGCAATAGAGAAAAAGCAACAAAAACGATACTATTGATAAATTAATGCCCAGGTGGTGTAATTGGTAACCACGTACGCTTGAGGTGCGTATGCCGTAAGGCGTGGAGGTTCAAGTCCTCTCCTGGGCACCAGAAGTAACTTGTTCGGAATTTAAAATTTGGAGCGGATTTTAGCTTCCACAAAATCGCTCCAGATTTTAAATCCGCGACTTGTTCTCTCTAGTACTCTAATTCTAACATTTTAAATGAATTTAAATGAAAAATGTAGTAAGAAAGGATTTACCATGATTGAATTGTTGGTAGTAATCGCTATCATTAGTCTTTTATCGAGCATTGTTTGGGTTGCAGTTGACAGCGCAAGATCGAAAACAAGAGATACTAGGCGAGTTGTCGATATCAATCAATTAAGAACAGCGTTGGAGCTATATTACGATGCCAATAAACAGTACCCCCTCTCTACGGGGGCGACTTCACCAAATTCCTCGTGGAGTAATAGCAATGATTCAAGCTGGGAAACACTGGGGAATAATATGTCAGCTTATATGGCTAAGCTTCCCGTTGATCCAAAACAGAGTTCTTCTGGTTGGCCAGGTGGTGGAAGATTCAGCTATGCCTATTTCTCTGTAGCACAAAGTGGTTGTCTGAATCAACAATGGTATTTGATCGTGTATAAATTGGAAAATGCCTCTGGTCCTGATATTGGAGTAATGTCCTGCGATGGTCTTAGACTTTGGCAATTTGGCGGTTCAGACGCTAATACAGCTATTAAAACAGTCGGGGTGAGCAGATAGTTTTTTCTAAGATTTCTACCAAATCTCTTTTCCTTCAATCTCTTTTTTAATTTGGGTGATAAAATCAGTGAGCGAGGTTGCATCGAGGTGCGCGCCATCGCGTCTCTCGGCGGTGACGGTGCTCGCTTCAACTTCTTTTTCGCCGAGGACAAGGATGTAGGGCACTTTTTCTGTTTTGGCGATGCGGATGCGCTTGCCGAGTGATTCATTTGAGTCATCAATTTCGGTACGAATATCTGCGTTCGCAAGTTCCGCGCGGACTTTTTCCGCATACCCCGTAAACTTTTCACTGATAGGAAGTATTTTCACCTGCACAGGCGAGAGCCAGAGAGGGAAGTTGCCAGCGAAGTGTTCTATCATCACACCCATAAATCGTTCAATCGACCCAGAGATAGCGCGATGGATTACTACGGGGCGCTCTTTCTCGCCTTTTTCATTCATAAACGAAAGTTCAAAGCGTTCAGGGAGATTAAAATCACATTGAATGGTTGCGAGTTGCCATTGTCTCCCGATTGCATCTTTGAACATAAAATCGAGTTTGGGTCCATAAAACGCCGCTTCTCCCTCAATCCGTTTATAATTTAAGTCATTCCCTTTAGCCGCTTTCTCGAGTGCGGTCTCCGCAGCGTTCCACACCTTGTCTGTTCCGAGGTATTTACCCCTGTTTTCACCGCGTACAGAAAGAGAAACCCAATAACCATCCATCATATTAAAAACAGTGTAGAATTTTTTGATGATATTTACGATAGTGGTAACTTCTTGCTCTATTTGTGTTGTACGACAAAAAAGATGCCCATCGTCTTGGGTAATAGCGCGTACACGGGTAAGACCGCTTAATTGCCCAGATTTTTCATCGCGGTATACTGTTGCGGGTTCAAAGTAGCGCACGGGCATATCACGATATGAGAATTGATTATCCGCAAAAATCTGCATATGGTGAGGGCAGTTCATTGGTTTCAAAATAAATTTATCTTCTTTCCCGTGTACTCGAAAAAGCTCATCGCCAAATTTTGTAGCATGCCCTGATGTAATGTAGAGCTCTTCTTTTGTGATGTGAGGGGTCCATACGGACGAATAGCCTTTATCTTTGTGTAGTGTCCAAAGATAATTTTCAATTTCTTTACGGACCACCATTCCTTTTGGTTGGAGAAGGGGGAGGCCAGGACCGATGAGAGGGGAGACAGTGAAGAGCTTGAGTTGTGCCCCCAAAATTCGATGATCGCGTTTTTTTGCTTCTTCTATTTGTTTTTTGTACGCATTGAGTTTCTCGGCAGTTTCAAATGCAATGCCGTAGATGCGTGTGAGCATCGGGTTTTTTTCATCTCCGCGCCAGTACGCGCCGGCAGTGTGGGTGATGGTGAAGCCGTCCGCGGGAATTTCTTTAGCGCTCTTGATATGTCCGCCCTTACACAAATCAGAAAATGAGCCCGAGGTGTAAATGGAAATTTTTTCGCCGGATTTCTCAAGCTCATTGATGAGCTCAAGTTTGTAGGGTTGATTCGCAAATATTTTCCTTGCTTCGTCCGCCGAAACTTCGCGACCAACAAAAGCAATGTCTTTGTTGGTCATCTTTTTTATCGCTTTTTCAAAACTTTTTAAATCTTCTGGCGAAGGAGTGTATCCGTTTGAAAATTCAAAATCATAGTAAAAACCGTTGTCAATCACCGGGCCTATGCCAAGTTTTGCTTTTGGGTCTTTTTCCAAAACCGCCGTAGCAAGCAAATGCGCGAGCGAATGGCGGAGGTTGCTTGCCCCGTTAGATTTTTTTGATTCAGTATTCATAGTTTTTACAGCATAACATTTTTAAGGACAAAACAGGATATTGACAAAATATATAAAAGGTGTACAATGTTGCTAGAAAAGTGAAAAAAGATTCTTGGCCACAGAGTGTGTGGCAAACAAATAAATAGGGAGGAATTAAATTTATGGTTAGGTTCGGAATGGCAAAATATGTGCTCATTGGGGCACTGTCTGTTTTTATTTTGGGAATAACCTTTCTCGTCCTCGAAGAGAGGAGGAAAGACCAAAGAGAAAACAACAAGGTGGTAGTTTCTGGAAACCTTGTTGTTAAAGGAAATCAAGTCTGTGTGGAGAGCGCAGACTCAAAGTTCCCTGTGTTGAGTTGTTGGGAAAGGAGGAAATCCTATGAAAGATAGGGTGTACAAGGAAGTCGCGATTCCTTGTAAACGCAATGAAATTGATATTATGGATGTTATCGGTTTTCTCTAGTTTATCCTATATGTTGAATGCCCTCTCTGTAAGGGCAATGGAGAGACAGTTGTTTCGAAATGGGTGGAAATCGATAAGTAACGGTTTCCGGTAACGATAAACACATCGGGTGCTGTACCCCGATGTGTTTTTTATAATTCCTTCACCCTCTCCACAATCAGTGTTTTCTCGCCGTTTCTTTCCGATATTTTCCCTTTGACTTTGATACAGCGGTCGGGGGTTTCAAAAAATTCTTTATTTGCAAAAAATATTTCAGGGAAAAGAACGAGTTCAAGAGAATCGGTCATATCCGTCAGGGTTACGAATGCCATTTTGTCTCCTTTTTTTGTAATGATAGTGTGGACATTTTCCACGATACCACCAGCAACAGCAACATTTCCGTCTTTGAGTGTTTTAATTTTTTCAATGGTGGTGCCGATTGCCTCAAGTTTTTCACGGTGCGCGTCAAGTGGATGCCCAGACACAAAGAGTCCGAGAAGTTCTTTTTCCCACATCAACATATCTTTTTTTGTCGCGGGAATGGATGGTTTGAGCTGAAAAGAGGGGACGGTTGATTGATCGCTCATTCCCCCAAAGAGAGATATTTGCCCCGTTGCCTCTCCACCCTGCGCGCGGTTGTAAGCGAGCGCTTCTTCGGTATTGGCGAGCATTGCGCCTCGTTCGCCGAGACCATCCATTGCGCCCGACATCACGAGCGCTTCGTAGGATTTTTTATTCAAATTCTTGTGGCGGATACGCTCCAGAAAATCTGCGAGTGATTTATATGCGCCTTTTGCCTCGCGTTCGGCGATGATGGCATCGGAGATGTCGGTGCCGAGATTTTTGATTGTGTAGAGTCCGAACCTGATCTCTTCTTTATCATCTTTGTTCACGATTGTAAATCCGCCAAAACTTGCATTGACATCAGGAGGTAAGATTGGAATGCCCATGCGCTTTGACTCGCTGATAATCTCGGCGATCTTTTCCGTGTCGCCACTTTCGGCGGTGAGGATGGCAGTCATATATTCAACAGGGAAATTCGCTTTCATATACGCGGTCTGGTAAGCGAGCTGTCCGTAGCTCGCGGCATGCGAGTTGTGAACGATGATGTCATTCCCGACGAAATTGTGATGCGGAGGCAAAGTGATGTCGTAAGTCATTTTCTCACCGCTTTTTTTAATGGTGACTATTTCATCCCAATATATGTCTGACTCAGCGTAGGCGATGATCTCCGGAGCGTGGAGCGCTTTGCCGATAATCTTTACGACTTCGCGCTGGTATCCGATCTTCTTTTTGTCTTTTGAAAAAAGTCGCGCGGACAGACCTGTCTTTTTAGAGATTTCAGCAACTGTGATGCCACGGGTATTCATTATCTTGCGGACCCCATTCATTATTTCCGCTGGAATAATATCTTTTGTCCCACGTGCTGCGACCGTTGCCAGATGAGAGCTCTTTTTGACGAGAATCGTTAAATCGCGTTTTTTTGTGCCGATAAGGTGCACACCTGCTGTGCTGGCAAAGGTACGCAAGTTTTCTCGGTGGCAGATATTTACCGTATACCCCTTTTTATGTGTGCCACGGTAGGCGAATTGTTTTGTGTGGATGGTCGCGACAATACCGATACGGAGAAGGATGTGCGCGACATCATTCGCGAGGCGTCCTGAGCTCGTTGCATAATATACTTGCTCGTTTTTTATACTGACGCATCCATCACCTTGCCACATTTTACCGAGGAGGATAGCGAGCGTCTTTTTATCCCATTTGTACACACATACCGGAATGAAGTTCTCGGTCGCTTTTTTATTTTTTAATTCTATATCCCGTATCCATAGATCAAGCGTGTTGCCGTTTTTTTGATCGCTTTGACCGCAATATACGGCAACAGTGGACTTGCTTCGGTCTAGAGTAAATTTGATATTTTTAAAATGCTTTGCATGTGTAATGAAATCACGAATTTCTTCATCTTTGCTTGAATAGAAATAAATACCGTGAGGATGGCAGAGGTTTCCTTCGGAGAGGAGGTAACCGAGTGCCCCCGCTTTATGCGAATCATATTTTTTGCCTTCGATGTGCGCGAGGGTGCGCGATGTGGCGATACGGTCGCCTTGCGCAAGATCGCTTAGATTCTTCCAGCCAGAGATGGTATAGAAAGGATGGTTTCCTGTGGCGCAAATATTTTTGCCGGTACGGGTGGTCAAGGTAAAAACTTCTTTGACACCATTCTCCATAATACTGGTAACTGTTTTCCCGAAGAGTTTCATCTTTTTATCCATCGTGGACACCTGCGGTACACGGTTTTTTTCATACGCTTCTTGCATGGTCATAAGCGCTCCTGTTTTTGTGTCGACGATTCTCGTATCGCCCGTTAAACATTTGTTAAAACCATACGCCGCGAACGGTTCTATGAGGAGCCATAATCCCTCCGCTTTTTTTTTACTAAGCTTTCCGTATTCCATAAACCCTTGGAGGAGTTTTTCTTTTTGCGCTTGCATTTCTGCGGGGATTTTTTTCCCCATTGCTTTGCGAAGTTTGTCGGCGGAGAGCCATGAATAACCCGCGAGATGGATTGCAATCATCATCACATCGTCTTGATAGGTGATAACACCGTAGGACATAGAGAGGATATCTTTCAGGCGCGGGTCAAGATAGGTAATGACGGACGGGTTATGCTTGCGACGGATGTACTCGGGGATGGATTCCATTGGTCCGGGACGATAGAGCGCGACCATAGCATTGATGTCGTGAATGGTGGTAGGGCGGAGTTCTTTCAAGTAGCGTGTCATCCCCGCGCCGTTGAGTTGGAAAAGACCCATCGTCTCACCGCGCGCGAGCATTTCAAATGTCCTCGTGTCATCGAGGGGGATATGGTCAAGATCGATTGAAATATCTTTTCTCTCTTTTACAAGACGAACGGCATCTCCTAAAATAGAGAGATTGCGAATACCGAGGAAGTCAAATTTAAGAAGTCCCGCGTCTTCGATGGCGTGCATATCGTACTGAGTGATAATCTTTCCTCCTTTTGGATCAAGCTGTGTTGGGGCAAATTCGTAAAGAGGTTTTGGCGCGATTACGACACCTGCGGCGTGGACGGAAATGTGGCGGACACACCCTTCGAGGCGTTTTGCAAGGTTAATAATCTCGGTCGTGGTCGTGTCATTTTTATATAAATCATTGAGCTCGGGAACCATCGAGAGCGCGGTGTTGATGGTCATCGGAAAACCCTGTGAACCTTCGGGGATGAGGCGGGAGAGTCTATCGCCAATAGCATAGGGATGCCCGAGGGCGCGCGCCACATCACGCACCGCTCCACGCGCCATCATCGTGCCAAAAGTTCCAATTTGCGCCACATTTTCACTGCCATATTTTTCGCGCACGTAGTTGATCACTTCGTCACGGCGGTTGTCGGCATAGTCCATATCGATATCGGGCGCGGAGGGGCGCTCGGGATTGAGAAAGCGCTCAAATGGCAGATTGTATTCAAGCGGGTTTACATTGGTGATGCCGAGAAGGTAGGTGGTGATAGACCCTGCGACAGAACCTCGGATATTCGTGAGGATATTATGTTCACGCGCGTAGCGGAGGAGATCTCCCACAACAAGGAAATATGGCGCGTAGCCCTTGTCGCGGATAACTTTCGTTTCGTATTCAATACGATCAATAACTGCAGTATCTTTTGGGTCAAGTTCACGCATTGCAATGCCTTCATAGACAAGGCGTTTAAGTTCGTCGTCATAACTTGAACCATTCTCTACTTTTAAATCAGGAAAAACCCACGAACCGAGCGTGAGTTCGATATTGCACATATCGGCTATCTTTTGCGTGTTCCAAACTGCTTCCGGAGTGTCTTTGAAATGTTCGAGCGCGGTTTCAGTATTGATGAATGAAAAATCATCAACTGCCATCGAAAATCTGTTTTCGTCTTTGAGGTCGCCGTTGGTTTGAATAGCGAGAAGTGTTTCGTGCGCATGTTGATCCTCGGAATGAAGGTAGTGGGAGTCTTGGGTTGCCACGAGCGGGATATTAAATTTCTTGCCAAGCGCGATAATCCCCGCGCGCACCGCATCAATACCCTCGACCCCCGGATGGTGCATTATTTCTAAAAAATAATTTTCTTTACCAAAAATCTCTTGGTGCTCGCGGATGACTTTTTCTGCTTCTTCGATATCGCCACGACGGATCGCGCGCGAGAGTTCTCCTCCGAAACATCCCGAAAGACAGATGAGACCGCTTGAATATTTTCGCAAGACTTCTTTGTCGATGCGGGGTTTGTAATAGAAACCTTCGAGGTTGGAAATGGTAACGAGGCGAATGAGGTTTTTGTACCCTTCCTCGTTTTTTGCAAGGAGGGTGAGATGAAAGCGTTCGGTGTCGATACCCGGGAGCTTGCTATGCCGCGACCCGGGGGTAACATACGCTTCTAATCCGATAATAGGTTTAATATCCGCTTTTTTGCAGGTTTTATAAAAATCGATTGCGCCGTACATATTGCCGTGGTCGGTGAGACCAATAGCGTTCATACCATATTTTTTTGCGAGTGCAACCATCTCATCTACTTTTGAGAGCCCGTCGAGAAGGGAGTAGTGCGAATGGGTATGGAGGTGAACAAATGAAGGTTTTTCTGTCGCCATATTTCCCAGTATACCAGACTGGCGCAACGAGCTCAAAAACATCCTTTATTTTTTGTTTTTGATACAATGGTTGAATGAGAAAGAACGAAAACATAAAACACATCATCGGTATTGACGAAGTGGGGAGAGGACCACTCGCGGGACCAGTGGCCGTTGGAGCCGTTTTTATTTATACCGAGTATTATCGTCGAGTTTCCAGACTTTTTCCCACGGTTAAGGATTCTAAAAAACTTTCATCAAAAGCGCGTGAGGCGTGGCTCGTGAAAATTGATAAAGCAAGAAGTGAAGGATGGCTTGAGTATGCGGTTATCTTTGTTCAACCAAATGTGATTGACAAGAAGGGGATTGCGCTGGCAACCCTTACCGCACTTGCGCGTGCCCTGAAAAAATTCGACGGTGTTTCATACGGAGGTGCATATGGAGGTGCGACCTCCATATGGATGATTCACTGGTCCTCCTTGATGGGGGGCTTCGCGCGCCAGCGCGCTATAAAAACCAGAAGACTATTATAAAAGGGGATGAAAAAGAGCTTGTCATTGCGCTTGCGTCTATTGTGGCAAAAGTCGCGCGTGACGCGCGAATGGTGAAACTCGGCAAAAAATTCCCTCAGTACGGCTTTGAAAAACATAAAGGATATGGCACCCGCGCTCATTACAAAGCGATAAAAAAACACGGCATTACCAAACATCACCGCAAAAGTTTCTTAAAGAATGTGATAAAACAGTAGTATATTGTTACTTAAACTAAAAAAGTAGTTGCATTTTTGTCACTCTTTTGGTATATTAAAACGACTATGGTAGTACGAATGAGACATACGCGGGCGCATACCGCCAATCGCCGTTCCCACCACGCACTCGTCGGTGCGCGTCTTTCAAAATGTGTGAAGTGTTCAGCTTCTCATATCCGTCATCAGGTATGTTCTGCTTGCGGGACCTATCGTGGCAAGGAGGTGGTGAGCTTGGTAAAAGCCCTTACCAAGACCACAAAGCGCAAAGAATCTAAAAATAATACCATCTCCAAATAATCTATGTACAATCTTCTGAAAATCTCGGCTACGACTTTGAGAAAAATATTCGACATATATCGATATGCCTCATATTTTTCTCTTCGTCTCGATCGAAATTTTCAGAGTCTTTTGTACAAGAATTATTTTGAGATGGTATAAGAAATCATAGAACCATATTGGTTTGAGGGAGTTTTGCTTTTTGATTTTTCGTAAGCGTGAAAGCGCTTTAGTACATTTAAAAAATTTATGGCGAACAGACATCTTTCCCGAAGTATCGTTATGCAGGTTCTTTACGAATGGGATTTTAGAGGATGCAAATATACTTCTCTTGAGCTTGAGGAGGCTCTTGTTCGTAATACTCTCGAATTTGCTCCGGGGGTACACAACCTCTCTTTTGTGAGAAAACTTCTCTTCAGTATTCTTGAAAAGAGGGAAAAGATCGATGATATCATTGAAAAGGCCGCCCCTGATTGGCCCATTGATAAAATCTCACTCATCGACAGAAATGTTCTTCGCATCGGTCTCTTTGAGCTTTTGTTTGAAGACCGCGGGCAGGTGCCGGCAAAGGTTGCCATCAACGAAGCCATCGAGCTTGCGAAATCATTTGGGGGAGAGACGAGCAGTAAATTTATAAACGGTGTTCTTGGCGCTGTGTATAAAGAGCTGGGAGAGTCGGGAAAAAATGATCTGGGAAAAAAGAAAGCAGTTCTCAGCCCTGCCGATATCGCAAAACTTCCGCTGATAATACTTGGTGGCGCTGTCGTGTATGCGCATAATGGAGATGATATTTATCTCGCGCTTGTGCATGATATTTTCGGACACTGGACTCTTTCAAAGGGTAAGATTGAACAAGGTGAAAATATTGAGGAGGGTACTATTCGCGAGATAAAGGAAGAAATCGGACTTCCGGTTATTATAAAAGAAAAACTAGGAGAGAATGAATATGTCGCTTCACACCCCGAAAAAGGCAAGATTCGCAAGCGTGTGAGCTACTTTCTTGCCGAAGCGCCGTATCAACCGCTTAAACTTGAAGACGGGAAAGGCGGTCTTGATGATGTCGAGTGGTGGAAAATCACCGACATTCTTGACCTCAATCTTTACAGCGATATGATTCCTTTGTTCACAAAAGCGGTGGGGATGTTACTCGGCAAATAATTTTTAATTACAAATTTTTAATTTTTAAATAATGCTTTAATTCTTAATTTTTAAGCATTGATACATTAGAAATTCTTTAAAAATTAAAAATTTACACCAGTGTTTTTACACAGACTCTAATTTATAAACCTATGAAAGAAAACAGATTTAAGCTATTCGAGGAGTACATTGGTGTAACTTTTCATAATAAGGCGGTTTTGCGTGAGGCGTTTACACACCGTTCGTATATAAATGAAATTCACGAAAGAGGACTGTCGCACAATGAGCGTCTTGAGTTTTTGGGCGATGCCGTTGTAGAGCTTTCATCAACAGATTTTCTCTACAAAAAATATCCAAATGCGACCGAAGGCGACCTTACCAACTACCGCGCGGCGCTCGTGAATGCGGTAACACTGGGAAATATTGCTATTGATATTGGGATGGAAAATTATCTATTGCTCTCAAAGGGTGAGGCAAAAGACAAGGGGACAAAAGCCCGCGAAATAATTCTCGCGAATGCGTTCGAGGCGCTGGTGGGAGCAATCTACCTTGACCAAGGGTACGGAACCGCGGACACTTTTCTGAAAAAAAATCTTCTCGGGAAGACGGATGAGATTGTGAAAAAAGGACTTTGGCGCGATGCAAAAAGTTTCTTTCAAGAAGAAGCGCAGGATGCGGTGGGTATTACTCCCGCATACAAAGTGATGCGCGAGATTGGTCCCGATCACGACAAGCAATTTGTGGTGGGGGTATATTTGGACAAAGAGCTTGTCGCCGAGGGCACAGGTAAATCAAAACAAGAAGCCGAACAGAATGCCGCGGGGGAGGGGCTCAAGGTGAAGGGGTGGAAATAGCTCGGGAGCCATCTTGTGCGGGGTACGGATATTTTTCTGCTGAAAAATTCCTCGTGCTCGCGCCGTCGCGCTCCCAAGTCCCCGAACAAGAGGCATCCCTCGCCCGATGTTAAATTCAAGTTGGTGGTTGACAAATATTTTATACTAAGCGTTGCATTTACTTATTGAACTCGGGGTCTTTTTTGTCGCATCATTAAATACTCTGTGGTAAAATAGAACCACAATGCGTGTTAAAAGTTTGGAGATAATGGGGTTCAAGTCATTTGCTCGGAAGAGTGTGTTTGAGTTTGGGGCGCAGGTGTCGGCTATTGTGGGACCCAATGGCTCGGGGAAGTCCAATGTTGCCGAGGCGCTCCGTTTTGTTCTTGGCGAGCAGTCACTCAAATCAATGCGGGGCAAGCGCACCGAAGACCTCATTTTTAATGGTTCAAAAAGTGTCGAACGACAAAATCGAGCGCGCGTGACTATCGTCTTTGATAATAAAGACCACGCTTTTCCCTCCATTGATTTTGATGAAGTTTCTATTGCGCGCGAAATCCATCGCGATGCATCAAGCGAATATTTTCTCAATGGTTCGCCCGTACGGCTCAAGGATGTCATTGAGCTTCTGTCGTCGGTCCATATCGGCGCTTCAGGGCATCATATTATCTCGCAAGGAGAAGCGGACCGCATTTTGAATTCATCGCCAAAAGACCGTAGAGAGATGATAGAGGATGCGCTTGGGTTAAAGATTTATCACTGGAAGATTTCCGAGAGTGAAAAGAAGCTCATAAAAACCGAAGAAAATATGCGTCAGTCAGAGTCTCTCCGTCGCGAGATTGCGCTCCATATTAAATTTTTGAAAAAGCAGGTAGAAAAAGTAGAGCAGGCGCGAAGTTTGCGCGATGAAGTGCAGGGGCTCTATTTTGAATATCTTAAACGCGAAGGAATATATTTAGGGCATACGCGTACGGTATTGCACACCGAAAAGCAAAAACTTGAAAAAGAACTTCACGAGACGAACGAAACTCTTGCAAAAGCAGAGGCGCTTCGCGGGGACAATAGTAAGCAGAGTCACGAAAGTGTGGCACTTCTTGAGGAAAGAGAGACGCTCGGCAGGGCAAGGCTTTCTCGTGATGATATGGGGCGCAAAATCGGTCGCCTTGAGGGAATGATTGAAGTAGAAACTCGTCGCTTGAATAAACCGGTTGAGACGACCGACAAAATGATTTCTTCGCGGGAAAGCGAGAATCTTGCGCAGGGTCTGTATGAAGAGCTTGGTCACGCAGAGTCAAGCGAGGACTATTTATATATTAAAGGCGTGGTGAGTAAGGCGCGGGCGCGCGTAGCGCAATTTCTTGAACACATACACTCATCTGTTGTAGCACCAGAAACGAATTCTGAGGCAATAAAAGAACTTGCGGGATTAAAAGAAGAGCGCGATGCGCTTATTGATACGCAAAACGATATTGGAAATACAATACAAAAACTCGAAGAAAATATGCATAAGTGTGAGCAAGCGCTTGAAGAAAAGCGCGCAGAAACTACTGACGCAGAGCGCGCATCGTTTGAGCTTCGCGCGAAAAAGCAGGAATTATCAATGCGTCTTGCAATGAACCACGACCATACCGAGCATTTTGCGCGTGAAGAGACGGCGTTTCGAGAAGAAATACGCGAAGGGAGCATCATTGTGGGACGCGCCATACAAGAATATACGAGTTTTGTTATTGATGAAAAATCAGCGCTTGCTGAAGATCGCACTCCGCAGGAAGCACGCAGAAAAAAGATTGAACGAATCAAGATGCGTCTTGAGGATATTATGGGGGGGAGCGGAGGAGAGGATGTGATGCGGGAGTACAATGAGACCGTAGAGCGTGATGAATTTCTCGCGAAGGAGCTTGAAGATCTCAAGGTGAGCGCGGAGTCTTTGCGCGTTTTGATGCGCGAGCTTGAAGAAACTTTGAATATGCAATTCAAAGAGGGAATTGCTAAAATAAATAAACAATTCAGTGAATTTTTTGGATTGATGTTTGGCGGAGGCGTGGCATCACTCCATGTGTCTTTTAAGAAAAAGAAGAGAAAATCAGATACGGATATAGAGGAAAATCCCGAAGAAGACGAAGATGAAACCGAAGAAGGTATCGAGGTTGTGGTCAGTTTGCCTCACAAAAAAATCCACGGACTCCAGATGCTCTCGGGAGGTGAGCGCGCGCTTACTTCTATTGCTCTTCTTTTTGCAATGTCGCAGGTCAATCCGCCTCCGTTTTTGGTTCTCGATGAGACCGACGCCGCTCTCGATGAAGCAAATTCGCGCAAGTATGGCGATATGATTGAAAACCTCGCCAAATATTCCCAGCTTATCGTTATTACCCACAATCGCGAGACGATGTCGCGCGCAGGAGTCATTTGCGGAGTAACGATGGGCGCGGACGCTATTTCCAAACTCCTCTCCATCAATTTTGAAGAAGCGACGCAGTTGGAAAAGTAAGGTACTTGCAGGTTGAAAGATTTTACGAAGGTCAGACCTTCGTAAATCGCTTTTATCCTAAATAGTATTTGAGGGTATAAATCCAATCTTCCTCATCAGTTTCACTTTCCAGTTTTTGTTCAAGGAGCCACTCAAGGTAGCTACGGTCAACCTTTACGGTTTCGGCGACGGTCTTTCCCGTGTGTTTTCCAAAAGTGATCAGATGAATGAGTGAAGGGCGCGCTGAGACCACAAACATTTTCGTGAGTGCTTTTTTTTCGTCTCCTCCACATTCCTCCATCATTTTTGTTTTGAGGCGTTCAAAGAGCGCTTCGAGAACTTTTACATCACCGAGCGCGTCGTGCGCCTCTGCTTCAATTTCTATATTTAGGTAATATCGCAAAAATTGCAGATTATATTTAGGGATTATATTCTCCTTGTCGAGGTGGCGCGCAAGGCGAAGCGTGCAGAGGAATCGGGGAATTGTAATTCCTTCTTTTTTAAGCATCGCAACATCAAATTTTGCATTATGCGCTATGGGAATTGCATCTCCATTCTCAAAAAGTTTTTTAATATCTCCATAATCATTACTTTCGCGAAATGGCTTTTTGTCGGCAACCATTTTATTGGTGATATGATGCACGGCGCTTGCTTCAGGAGGAATGGTTACGGGTGGTTTGTAGAGTTCAGAAAATTCTTTGCCATTCAATTTGTAGGCGAGCTGACAAAGAAAATCACCCTCGGTGTTTCCTGTTGTTTCTGTATCAAAAAATAAGAAATTATTCATATTATTTTTTTGATGAATCTTTTATAAGCTCGTAGTCAATACTCTTTCGCTCAAGGTCTACCCCTTTTACCCGTACGCGAATTTTGTCACCGAGCGTATAGCTTTTGCGGGTATTTTTGCCGATAATGCGGTAATTTTCATTTTCAAAAATAAAATAATCATTGCCGATATCGGAGAGGCGGATGATGCCTTCGCATTTAGTTTCCTGTTCTTCCACAAAGATACCAAATTCAGCGACGCCGGATATGGCACCCTCAAATTCCTGTCCTATGCGCGTACTCATATATTCCGCTTGTTTGAATTTAATGGATGCCCGCTCGGCCTCTTTGGCAAGACCTTCCATTTCAGATGAATGAGCAGAAAGTTTTCGGTACTCATTCAATTCTTCGTAAGATATTTTTTTATCTTCGAGGTAATGCGCGAGAATGCGGTGCACCATCACATCAGGATAACGGCGGATAGGAGAGGTAAAGTGCGTGTAGAATCTAAGGGAAAGTCCATAATGTCCGATATTGTTGGCAGAGTAGATCGCTTTTGCCATCGTACGGATAACGGATGTCTGAACCATTGATTCCTCGGGTTTTCCCTTGACCTCTGCAAGAAGTTTATTGATGTCTTGCGATGAGATACGCCCATTTACAACAGGGAGTTTGTATCCGAGACGCTTGAGATAGGTGGCGAGCGTCGTGAGTCGTTCTGGGTCTGGTTGATCGTGAATGCGGTACACAAAAAGTCCTTCCACGCTGTCCATCTCGACTTTTTTAGCGACAAACTCGGCAACTTTCTTGTTGGCAAGCAACATAAATTCTTCGACGAGTTTATTGGTGTCTTGCGCTTGCTTGCGATATACACTGACAGGTTTTTTGTTTTCATCGAGGACAAATTTCACTTCGTCTTGGGTGAAAGTAATCTGCCCTTCGGCGACATTTTGTTTCTCTATTTTTTCTGCGATCGTGTTTAAGATAAGAAGTTCGCGCACTAAGACACCTTCTTTTTCATCAATAATTTTTTGCGCTTC
>JACQCY010000037.1 GCA_016201355.1 Candidatus Yonathbacteria bacterium
CTCCGATGAGAATGGGATTATTTTTAGTACGACGAGAGAGGATCTGAATAATGCGCCCAATCTCGCTATCGCGACCAATAACCGGATCAAGTTTGTCTTTGCTTGCAAGCTCGGTAAGATTGCGCGTATATTTGTAAATTGTTTTGGATTTTTTTGAAGAGGTACTGTCGGTAATATTTTGCGCTTGAAATTCCACGATGACACGCGCCACCACTTCGCGGTCAATATTATATTTCATAAGAAACTCGCGTGCCTGCCCCGGCACATCAAAGAGCGCGAGGAAAAGGTGCTCGCAAGAAATATGACTGCTTTTTGACTCCTGCGCTAAACGAGGAGCGATTTCTCCGAGGATTTGACCGAGCTCTTGCGTAAGATAGAGCTGATACGAAGGAGAAACAACATTTTGAGAAGAAGGGGGCTCAATGATATCAAGGAGCTCTTCGGTGAATAAGTTTCCATCGATTTCAAGCTTATCCAAAATAGAAAAGATCACACTCTCGTCCTCAAGAACAAGCGCCGCCAAAAGATGCGTCGGGTTGACATGGTTCTGCCCGCGCTCGACCGCAAGCTCATGGGCGCGACGGATGGCATCGCGCGCTTTTGTGGTGAAATTATTGAAGGGAGGCATATTAGTTTATAAAGTTTATAAAGTATGTAAAGTTTATAAAGTATGTACCCACTACTTTTTTCAACCTTATAAACCTTACAAACTTTCTCTTTGTTCTATCGTAACATCACAATAGAGCACTGTCAATATATATTATTTCTTCACTGCAGGAGGGTTTTTATACGCCGTAATCAATTTTTCCGCATTATTTGCCGGTACTCCTATTTGGGACCAGATGTTTTCATCAATACTGAGGAATCCGACAACGGAACCATCGAGCGTAATGATCGGCGCACCATTTGAATTTGCGGCAAACCGTTGCGAGAGACCAATATTATCAAGTATGACAGTATTTTCTTTCGTGTCTTTATTGCTTTCTGTGTGTGTATCCAAACGACTGATAAAACTCTTGTTAATAGTATCCCCTTCGCGTCCACCGATAACGATTGCCGTCTGCCCTACCCTAAGAGCGCTTGGATTACCAAAAGATACCGGAGTAAATACCGCGGGAGGAGTTGAGCTTGCAGTAGGAACCACCGGAGACAATCTCCCCAACCCAAGAATATTGTCTTTTTCATTTGAAACAACCTCAAGAGCATACTTGACGCCGTTTATGGTCGCCATCAAAACTCCCCCGCTTAGATTTGCTCTGTCCGTAACGATGAGCCCGTCAGGAGATACGATTACCCCCACACCAACCGACAAAATCTCTCCATCCTCTTTGCTCACATTGAAAGCAACCACGCTTTTTGAATTGCGCTCAATGGCAGAAACCATCAAATCCTCGTCTTTTACCACAACGATCTTCCCCGGTTTCTCCACGACCGTAGGAACAACTTTTTCAATCGTTCTCTCAACGACATTATTTATCGTTTGAAGGACGGGCTCCGGTGCCTGTTGCATCAGCGTCACCACCACAACCCCTGTCGCCATAGCGGAAACAAAGCTCACAAAGAGAGCGAGGAGGACGATTTGTGCTTTAGAGAGATGTTCCATGGTAGAAAATGAAAAATTTTAAGTTTTAAATTTTAAATCAATTTTAAATATCTTAATTTTAAAAATTTAGTCATTTAGACTTCATTTAAAATTTAAAATTTGTAATTTAAGATTATATATATTCTATCTAAAATATTACTTCCCTGCAAACCCTAGCAAATACAGTCAATAGTCAATAGAAAATGCGAAGTTTCTTCAAGAACCCATCCGCTATCTCGCTGTACCCAGACGAGAATCATTTATTTTTAGGCGAAAAACAAGTCGGAACTTTTACCATAATAAATTATGGTAAAAGTGAGACGAAGTTTTGTAGCCAAAAATAAAGGTTTCTCGACAGGGGGAAGATAGGGGATGGGTTCTAGGATACCAACTCAATACTACCCCACAATCGCTCCTTTTGGATTTTGACCGTATTTATTCTCTCCTACTTGACTGTCGGTTACAAAAAAGACCAACAATATTATCGCGCCAATGAAGGGGATAAGGAAAATGAATATCCACCATCCGCTATGGTCGGTATCGTGAAGTCTTCGCACCCCTACAGCGATGCTCGGAATAATGATCGCGAGCGAATAGAGGAAACTTAAAGTCTCTATCTTTAGAATGAATCCAATAACTCCAACAGCGATAGAAATAATAAAATTAAAAAGCACAAACATCCAATATTCCTTTCTGGTCGCCCTTCCGCTAAACACCGCATACTTCTTCAAAACATCTGTGTAATAATTCATAAATTAAATTTTAAATTCTTATATGTATGTGAACTTATTCATTCATAGCATTCATAGGGTTAACGGTACAGCTTCTCGGCGAGTTTTGCAGGTATTTTTACCAGTAAACAAAGTGTGTTATTTCCTCGCCTCTATGCTCACGGTCGCATCGGGAGCGCGCTTTTAATGATATACTGTCTTTTATGGAAATAAAAATACTGACTGAAAAGATAAAAATGGAAGATGTTCGCTCTTTTGCAGGACATTGGTACGGTACGATGATCAAGGGTACCGTAGATGTCGCCCAGCAAAAAGTCGCGCTCGGCGGAGATTACCACATAGAATCAGGCGAGCTTTTGGTTCGATTCGGGTCAAAGGGTAAAGATGTGTGGGGGTTCAATATTCGTTTTGAAGATGACGGGAGTGGTATCCTCGAGTTTGATTCCATGGTGAATATCAAGCCCGCGCAAGGTAACAAGTCGCGCAGTATCCTTGATGAGAATATTGCCAGGGTAGCCGAGGGTGTTATCAAGTCGTGGATTGAATTTGTATAATGTCATTTCTAATGATTGAAAAGAACGCGCTTTTTTATATGGCGAATATGTACCCCGAGATCGGGCGCATGTTTCGCGCGCATGAGAGTGGCAAAAAGGAGATTGCTCTCCAAGCGCGCAATCGCGCGCTCAAGATTGCCGACGAGATCCTTGCCGCGCGCGACCTCAAACCGGCAGGCAGAGAAGAGTGGTTTGTGATCAAGAATATGATCCTCGGCTACAACCACTTGGACGAATTTGAGCAAAGTATCTTGAAGCGTTATGCCGAACCGTTTTCGTATAAATTTATGAATTCTTCTCCATTATAGGACAAAAGGTGCGCCCGAAGGGTGCGCCTTTTGTCAACAAAATAAATCTATGGATATCGTAAGTCCCTCGCTCGCCCATACTTTCTATCTGAGCGCGTTTTGATGAGAGATTTCCGGTTACATCCCCCATAAATTGTTCCGGCATTACGATTTCCACTTTCATAATCGGCTCAAGGATAACGGGACCTGCGCGACGAACCGCTTCTTGAAACGCTTGCGATGCGGCGATTTTGAAGGCGATTTCCGATGAGTCAACATCATGGAACGAACCATCATAAAGCTCAGCGGAAATATCAACGACTTTGTACCCTGCCTGCACACCGCGGTCGGTCGCTTCGATAATACCCTTTTCAACCGAAGGAATGAATTCCTGGGGGATAGCGCCTCCTTTGATTGAGTTTATAAATTCAAAATGATTGTCACGGCGTTTTACATTTTTTGGAAGATCTTCCAATTTAACATCCTTATCAATCGGCTTAATGCGAATCTTGACATGCCCGTACTGTCCGCGACCTCCTGTTTGCTTGATGTATTTATGTTCCGCCTCGGCGCTTTTCGTGATCGTTTCCTTGTACGCAACCTGCGGTTTGCCAACATTGGCGTCAACGCTAAACTCTCGTTTCATACGATCGACAAGGATCTCAAGGTGAAGCTCTCCCATTCCCGAAATGATGGTTTCCATCGTCTCTTCATTGGTGGTAATGCGGAATGTTGGATCCTCGTCCGAAAGCTTTTTGAGCGCCATACCCATTTTTTCTTGGTCCGTTTTTGTTTTTGGTTCAATGCGAAGAGAGATAACGGGCTCGGGGAATACGACTTCCTCGAGGAGAATAGGGTGCGCTTCGTCGCAAAGCGTATTGGATGTCTTGGTATTTTTAAGTCCCACCATCGCGGCAATCTCGCCCGCGAATACTTTTTTCACTTCCTCGCGCTGATCTGCTTGCAAACGCACCATACGACCGACGCGTTCTTTGTCTCCCATTGTTGCATTATAGATATATGAGCCAGCCTCAAAGGTGCCTGAATAAACACGGAAAAAGGTAAGCTGTCCGACAAAAGGGTCTGCTTGGAGTTTGAATGCAAGCGCGGCAAACGGTTCTTTGTCCGAAGGATTGCGCGTGATTTTTTCTCCCGTGTGAGGGTCAATTCCCTCCGTTGGTTTGATATCAAGAGGCGAGGGGAGGTAGTCCACGACCGCATCAAGGACGAGTTGCACTCCTTTGTTCTTGAGCGCTGACCCCGCATATACGGGGAAAATATCATTTGCGATGACTGCCACGCGAAGATTTTTCTTAAGCATATCAAGAGGAATTTCTTTTCCTTCGAGATAATCATTCATAAGTTTCTCATCGTTCTCGACGATGCGTTCGACGAGCTCATTCCTGTATTTCTTTGCCTCCTCAAGATATGCTTCAGGGATCTCTTCCTCAATGATCTTATTCCCCATCTCGCCTTCAAATTTAAACATCTTCATTTTGAGAAGATCGATGACCCCCTCAAAACTATCTTCAAGCCCTACGGGGATCTGCATACGAACCGCTTTCGGATTTAAACGATCAAGAATGGATTTGTATGATCGCTCAAATGACGCGCCAGTACGGTCAAGCTTATTGATAAAACAAATGCGCGGAACTTGCGCTTCGTCCGCATAGCGCCAGTTTGTTTCGGACTGTGGCTCAACGCCGGCAACACCGTCAAATACCACCACTGCGCCATCGAGAACGCGCAACGATCGTTTCACTTCCACCGTAAAGTCAATATGCCCAGGCGTATCAATGATATTAAAACGAAACATATTCTCTTTTGCTTTTGCCGTATCCGTTTTATTCCAAAAACAAGTAATGGCAGCTGCGGTAATGGTAATACCTCGCTCGCGCTCCTGTTCCATCCAGTCGGTCACTGTCTCACCTTCGTGCACCTCGCCGATTTTGTGGGTCATCCCCGTGTAATACAAAATACGCTCGGAAGTGGTGGTCTTGCCGGCGTCAATATGCGCTATGATTCCGAAATTTCTTACTTTCTCTAGGGGATAATCTCGTTCCATGTTAGTTAATAAAGTTTTTAAAGTAGATGCTATAAGATTTTTATCAGTCCTGAAAGCATTTTTGAAATTTCCACAGAAACCCCAAACATTAAATCAAACTGCTTCTGGTCAATATACTTCAATGCGTTTGCAATATGCAACATTGAGCGTACCTCTCCACATGAACCCTTTGCAATAAACAAAAATTGTTTGAATTCTTTGTTTGATTTTCTTTCGAATCCCTCCGCAATGTTATTCATTACAGAAATTGATGCTCGTTGAATTTGATCTCTAAACCCCAAGTCTCTGACTTCTCTCAATTGCTCATAAATCTCATATGTCAGACTCTTTGCTTTCTGCCAAGCAAGAATGTCTTCAAATTGTTCTATTCTCATAAATATTAGTTTGTAAGGTTCATAAAGTATTTGTACTCGCATCCACTTTCAACTTTATAAACTTTCTACTTTACAAACTCGTCTCCTACCATGCGAAATGAGCAAATGCCTTATTCGCTTCCGCTATACGATGTGTCATCTCGCGCTTTTTCACCGCCTCTCCTTCATTGTTTGAAGCGGCAAGAATCTCTTCGGCGAGTTTTTCGTGCATAGGACGACCCTTTTTTGATTTTGCGGCATCAATAATCCAACGCAAAGACAAAGAAAAGCGTCGTTCTGGGCGAACCTCTATGGGAACCTGATAGTTTGCTCCCCCCACACGGCGAGAGCGAATCTCCATAAGAGGGCCTGTGTTTTTGAGCGCAAGTTCAAATACTTCAAGTGGCTCGACTTCTTTTCTTTTTTCTTTAATGATGTCGAACGCGCCATACACGATTTTGCGCGCGGTATTTTTCTTACCCTCTTCCATCACATAATTGATGAATTTCTCAACCTTGGTAGACCCATAGACAAGGTCGGCTCCGGGAATATTACGATTGGTTACTTTTCTACGCATTGTGTTTTAGTTTTATAAGTTGAATAAGTTTTAGAAGTTTAAAAAGTTTTAGAAGTCGGTAACTTATTGAACTTCTTTGACTTATTGACCTTGCTTACTTGCCTTTAGGCCCCGCTTTAGCGCGCTTTGCTCCATACTGACTGCGACCCTTTTTGCGATTCTCTACGGCTGTCGCATCAAGAACACCGCGTACGATATGATAGCGCACACCGGAAAGGTCTTTTACACGACCCCCGCGAATCATTACCACAGAGTGTTCCTGAAGCTTGTGCCCCATACCCGGAATGTACGCGGTAACTTCCATACCGTTGGTAAGGCGCACGCGCGCGATCTTACGGAGAGCCGAGTTTGGTTTCTTGGGGGTAACGGTAGTGACTTTGATACAAACACCACGCTTAAAAGGCGAGTCGTGGTAAACTGGCTTGTTTAATTTACTATTAAAACTTTTCCCGAGCGCGATTGACCGAGTCTTTTTTGCGACAGTGCTTCTGGGTCGTTTGATTAATTGATTTATGGTTGGCATTGAAACTGAATAATACTGCGCCGCCTCTTTCATAAGACAGCACGAAGTACGGTTACTCTACTACGGAGTGTGAAAAAAAGCAAGCCCCTGTATTCGTTCACTACATATATTGAATTTGCTCTATAGGGCAAATCGCGCTTTGGTAGCGCCCCAATCAATAGCTTTTATAAAAGAAACAATATATTCTGCGCGTTTCAAGCCGTAATCAAGCATAAATGAATGCTCAAACACATCCATAACGAGGAGCGCTGTCGCGGAAGCAAGATACCCGCCGTCGTGTTCATTGACCCACACATTAAAGAGTCGCCCTGTCTCATTATCGCGCGCGAGAATGACCCATCCAATACCGCGCATTCCTCCTGTCGCGGTAAAATCTTTTTCCCACACTTCAAATGAACCAAAATTCTCAACTATCTTCTTCATAAGTTCACTCTTTTTGTCAATCGGCGCGCCACCTTTAATCATATTGCCAAAATAAAGCTCGTGAAGACGCATACCATTCCACTCCCAACCAAAACGGCGTTTGATTTCGTTGTATGGAGGAGTCCCCGCTTCTGCTGTCTTCAAAAATTCGGCGAGCTTATTCGTATTTGAAACATACCCTTCATAGAGCGTGAAGTGGTTGCGGAGAAGGAGGTCTGAGAATCCCTCCGTCCCCAACAACGCTTCAAAATTTTTCGCTTCATACATACAAGTTTAATAAGTTTAAAAAGTCTTATAAGTTTAAGAAGTTATACTTGGTCGCTTTGCGTGTGGCACGCGCGCAAGAGCGCAATGATGCGGGGGAGCTCTTGTGCAACGCGCGCAATATCTTCTTTCTTTGTATTGCGCCCGAGCGAAAAGCGAATCGTTCCTGAATCATTTCCGCCCAATGCCATTATAACATGAGACGGGCTACGGTCAGAACTTTTGCAAGAGCTTTTTCCTGAGACCGCAATCCCTATCGCATCAAGATAGATCACTAGCGCCTCGCTGTCGCATCCCGCGACTGAAATATTCAAAATATTAGGGAGACCATTTTCAATATCTCCATTTATCACACAATCAGGAATTTTCTTAAGGATCTTTTCCGCAAGATTATCGCGAAGTTTTTTCACGCGCGCATATTCCTTTGTCTTTATCTTTTCCGCAAGAATGAGTGCTTCAGCAAAACCGACAGCGAGGGCGACCCCTTCTGTTCCCGCTCGTCGTCCGCTTTCGTGCTCTCCTCCTTGCAAGAGTGGCTGGAGGATTATTCCTCTCCGTACAAAAAGAGCGCCGATACCGCGCGGACCGTAGGTCTTGCCCGAAGAAATAGTCATGAGATCAACACCGAGTTTCAAAACATTGAGGTCAAGGTAGTTTGCCGCCTGCGCTCCATCGGTATGAAAATAGGGATATGATGAGTTGTTTGTTTTACGCGCGTGACGGATCTCTTTTGCAATATCGCGAATTGGTTCCACGGTTCCAATCTCATTATTCGCATACATTACCGAGACAAGAACAGTATTTTCATTGATGAGTTTACGGAGTTCCTTTGCATTAACGGTACCGCGATGATCAACAGACAAGCGACTTACGCTCACCCCTTCTTTTTGGAGCGCTTCCGCAACTTCAAGAATCGACGGATGTTCTATCGCAGAAATAATGATATGCGGATTTTTTATCCCTCGCTCACGCGCCATAGACACCACTCCCCTTATTGCCATATTGTTCGCTTCTGTTGCCCCACTCGTGAAAATGATTTCGTTAGGGTGCGCCGAAATTGTTCCCGCAATTATTCCCCGTGCATTTTCAAGAGATTTCTTTGCTTCCTGTCCTTCAAGATGGAGCGAGCTCGGATTGCCATAAAACTTCTTCGAAGTATCATTCATCACTTTCAATGCTCGTGTATCGGGAGGTGTCGCCGCGGCATAATCAAGATAGATTCTTCTCATTTCGTCATAGTAGCCCATTCCCCCTTTGTTTTCAAATTTTTTGTAAACCTTACAGCGAGCCATTCTATTTAAACGAACCGAGCGGATTTTTTTGCAAAAGCTCTCAAAATGCGGTATAGTTTGTTCTTACCAAATGATTTTAAGCGATTATATCATTATTAGTATTTTTACCGCTATTATTCTTACTTTAAGTATATGGCTTTTTGTCATTGACCGCCGCATTAAAAAGCTCCTTTCTGGCAAAAATGCGGAGAGCCTTGAAGGAGTAATAGGCGCGCTGGGAGAAGACATCCGCGCGCTCATATCCTCTCAGGAGAGAACGAGCGCCTACCTCAAAACGGCCGAGGAGCGACTCAAAAAAAGTATTCAGAATGTTGAGATGATTCGTTTTAACGCCTTCAAAGGAAATGGGGAAGGGGGCAATCAAAGTTTTGCTGTTGCCTTCCTCTCCGAAAATGGCGACGGCGCGGTGATATCGAGCCTCTATACGCGTGATCGCGTAAATGTTTTTGCAAAACCAATCAAAGACTTCACATCTCCATTTGAGATGAGCGAAGAAGAACGAGAAGCGATTGCTCAAGCAAAACGATAATTTTAAATAGAAGTTGCCAAGGGTGGGCATTAATGCATCACTCCCAAAGGTCCGCCCTTGGCAACTTCTATTTAAAATCATTCAACACCATGGTTAAACTTTCTCCACAACATATTTCCCCTCGTCCTCCTGTGGTAGTCGTTATGGGGCATATTGACCACGGCAAATCGAGCCTTCTTGATTATATTAGAAAAACGAATATTGTGGATAAAGAAGCGGGAGGTATCACGCAACACCTCTCGGCATACGAGGTTCATCACGAGAGGAAAGAACCCGGGTATGCAAAATCTATAACTTTTCTTGATACTCCCGGACACCACAGCTTTTCAAAAATGCGCGCGCGTGGAGCGCACATAGCCGATATTGCAATACTTGTTGTCTCAGCAGAAGAAGGCGTTAAGGAACAAACGAAAGAAGCGCTCGCTATCATCAAAGAGACCGCTATCCCCTATATCATTGCCATCAATAAAATAGACAAACCAAATGCCAATATTGAACGCACAAAACAAAACCTCGCCGAGAATGAAATCTATCTTGAAGGGTTTGGCGGAAATGTTCCCTTTGTCCCCATTTCAGCAAAAGTAGGCACCGGAGTCTCCGATCTCCTCGACACACTTCTCCTTGTCGCTGAAATGGAAGAACTAAAAGGAAACTCTTCTCTCCTTGCAGAAGGGACCGTGGTAGAATCCCATATCGTGCCATCGCGAGGCACTTCCGCAACACTCATCATTACTGATGGCACGCTGAAAAAAGGGATGTTCATTCTCGCAGAAGACAGCTTGTCTCCGGTGCGCTCTATTGAAAATTTTATGGGGAAAAACATAGACGATGCATCATTCTCCTCCCCTGTTCAAATCACCGGCTTTGATATTCCTCCACGCATAGGAGCTTCGTTCCATGCTTATTCTTCAAAAAAAGAAGCTGAATCGGCGCGCGCGCTTATGAAAGAGAATCCTTCAAAGCAAGCGACGATAAAAAAAGATTCCCGCACCATCGCTCTCTCAAATGAAGCGGTTGTCGTACCCATAAGTATTAAAACGGATGTCGCCGGCACATTGGAAGCCATAGAGAAAGAGCTCGGGAAAATAGAGCGCGAACGGGTTGTCCTCAAGATCGTTGCTACGGGAATTGGCTCAATCAATGAGAATGATGTAAAGCTCGCAACGGGCGCAGAAGGAGCTATTATCATCGGTTTCAATACGAAGATCGAACGCGGGGCGCAGGACATTGCCGAACGATTTAAAATTACCGTAAAATCGTTCAATGTCATCTATGAGCTTTTAGAATGGATCGAGTCCGAACTTGATGCCCGCACGCCAAAATCTCTCACCGAAGAGACTACGGGGGCGCTAAAAGTCCTCAGGGTTTTCAGCGCGACAAAACACAAGCAGGTCATCGGTGGCAAAGTAACCGTGGGCTCCATTACAATCAACGCTCAAGTGAAGATTATGCGTCGCGATACCGAAATAGGTCGCGGGAAAATACTTGAACTCCAGCAACAAAAAATCGCTGTGAAAAAAGTCGACGAGGGGAACGAGTGCGGGATGATGGTCGAGTCAAAAATAAAAATTGTCCAAGGAGATGTCCTTGAGTCGTTTGTAATGAGCGAGAAATAGCAGAACAATAAAACAGTGAAATAAAATATCAAAATATTCACTCGGATTTAATTATTCATTATTCAACTATTTAATTATTAACTATTTCAATGACTTCTGCCCGTCAAGACAAAATGCGACAACTCCTCCGTGAAATTGCGGCAGAATTTTTTAGTCGTGAGTCAAGCGGTAAATCACTCATCACCATAACCGATGCGACCATCTCTCCGGACTTTAAACGCGCTACCATCTACCTCACCACAATTCCCTCAAAAGAGGAGGAACATGCGTTCCAATTTGCAAAAAGAAAGCGAACAGATCTCCGTGAATTCATCGCCTCGAAAGCGCGTCTTCGCACACTCCCTGTGCTTGAAGTGAAGATTGATGAAGGCGAACGCAACCGCCAAAAAATTGACTCTCTATTGAAACAGGGATAAAGTAGGTGTTAGGTTTCATGTGTTAGTGGGGCAGGTATTAGATTTTAGTTATTAGGGGCTAGGAAAACCTCTAACATCTACAACTTGTTATCCAAAACCTTAAACCAATTCCTAAAATCTAACACCTAAAACCTTCTTCTTAAATTAAGGCCTGGTAGCCAAGTGGCATGAGCGAAGCGAATTTAAAAACAGACAAGAGTCAGACTCTTGTAATGGAATATATTGAATCAACAATATAAAATAAAAAAATAATTAAGGCCTGGTAGAACAATATAAAATAAAAAAATAATTAAGGCCTGGTAGCCAAGTGGTAAGGCAAGAGTCTGCAAAACTCTTATACGGGGGTTCGATTCTCCCCCAGGCCTCAAGAAATATCCCGCAGGGATTTTCTTGGCATGGGAGCAAGGCGCCTGCGCACCTTGCGTGGAGAATCGAAAGGCGGAACATGTTTTGTTTAGTAAAACAAAACAGTGAGCCGGGGTCGCGGAATTTTACGAGTGGCGACGAGCAAAATATCTGTGACCGATTCTCCCCCAGGCCTCAAAAATTATGTAATGATTTTCAGTGTGGAAACAAGGTAAATACTTTACTTTAATTTTTAATTTTGTATTATCATTTTTAGTTTTTCGTTTTTATCTTTACAACTCGCCCGGGTGGTGGAATGGTATACACAGGAGACTTAAAATCTCCCGCCGCAAGGCTTGTGGGTTCGAGTCCCACCCCGGGCACCAATGAACGAAGTGAATTGTGCCCGGGAGAAAAGTGTCTGCGCACTTTTCGTGTGGGACTCGAAAGACGGAGCGATGCCGAGCGAGCACGCGAGGCCACGAGTCGGGGTTGAGAAAATTTGTGAGCGATGGCGAACAAATTATTTGTAACCGAGTCCCACCCCGGGCACAACCAAAATTCCTTTTGATTTCCTCTCTCGTTTGTGTATAATCTAAAAGTGTAAAACCTTGCCTCGTTAGCTCAGTTGGTAGAGCAACTCCCTCTTAAGG
>JACQCY010000006.1 GCA_016201355.1 Candidatus Yonathbacteria bacterium
CTTAAGGAGATGGTCGGGGGTTCAAATCCCTCACGGGGCACAAAGCGAAACATAAAACTGCCCTGCGGCAGTTTTTTGCGCTTTGTGTAGGCGCAGTGATGTTTCGTCTGATAACGAAACCTCGCTTTTTATCTCAATTTGCGGTAATCTGTTATCTGTTCATCATTATATGCTGGAGTGGCGGAATTGGTATACGCGCCAGTCTTAGGAACTGGTTCCGTAAGGATTAGGAGTTCGAGTCTCCTCTCCAGCACAAAAATAATGATCAAAATGAGAAGCATTTTGTGATTATATTTTTGTAGCGTGGGGAGGGACTCGAAAGACGGAGCGCGAACCCAGTAGGTGATTTTGTTAAATCAGGCGCGAGTCGGGGTCGCGGAAAATTTCAGCAGAAATTTATCCGTGACCGAGTCTCCTCTCCAGCACAAAAAAATAAAAATTTCAAGATTTTCTTGGGTTTTTCATTTTTTGTGCTTTTGTTGACTTTCATAGATTTTGTTGCTATTATTTCATTATTAATAGTTATTAAACATCTCGGTATAATAAAATTCTCCATAATCAAAATATGCCTGAAAAACAACCTCCATTAAAAGGACCGCCTGTCCTCTCAGAAGAAGAGATAAGGAGAATGACAGCTGAAGCTGGGAAAAGTCATCTCACTGACCCTGAACCTGATGTACCAACTTTTTCAGAAGAGGAAATAAGGGAGATGACAGAGACGCCTGAAGGAGAGTTTGATTTCTCTGGTAAAGAAGGAGTCGTAAAAGATGTCGTAAACAAAAAAAGAGAGGGAGTAAAAAAAGAAGAGGGCATATCTAAGGATTTTAAAATCTTAACTAATGAAAGATTTTTACATTTATTATTGCCAATAATTTGGACACTTACCTTAAGAGGGATAACTAATAACCCTGATGAAAAATTCGATTCTGCTTTTATAGATCAAATAGCAAAAGATGCGTCAGAGCAGCTATTTAAGAGTATTGGTTTTTATCTGCGAGATTCCCAGATGAAATATGTTGCGGATGAATTATATAAAACGCTAGAAGTCAGAAAACAGACTCTCGTTCCCTTCACCCCTTCCTTTATTCGTTTCTTTGAGAAAGTATTTCATTATATACCCAGAGAATTCTCTGGATGGAAAGAGGAGGATTCCTCACAATAAATCAAATCATCGCTTATTCCCCTTACTCTTCTTCCATTCCTCTATTTTTTTATGGTCGCCACCGAGGAGAACTTTGGGGACTTTGTATTTCTTATTCTTCCATTCATAGATTTCGGGTCGAGTATAAACTTCAGATGAGTGAGCGCGTCCTTCTTCGAGAGATTCATATTTGCCGAGAACACCCTCTATCTGCCTTGCGCACGCGTCCACCACGACCATAGCAGGAACTTCCCCTCCCGTGAGCACAAACGGCCCCACGCTCACCTCTTCCGCCTTGAAAATCTTTTTTACACGAGCATCTATACCCTCGTATCGTCCCGCAACGAGGATGATATCGGTATGTTTGGACACAAGTTTCTTTGCGTATGCATTGGTAAATTGCGTTCCTTGCAGAGAAAAGATAATGACTTTTGTTTTTGATTTCTTGCGCTTGGAAACACGCTTTATTATTGCATCAAGAGCGCGGACAAGTGGATCCGCCATCATTACCATCCCCGGTCCTCCCGCATACGGACGATCATCTACTTTCCCCCATTTATTTTCCGCATAATCACGCGGGTCTGTATAGGTAATCTGTATAAGCTTTGACTCTTGCGCCCGCCCGAGAATAGACGCCTCGCAATATGCGCGAACCACCTCAGGGAAAATACTGACGATATGAAAGCGAATCATTTTGGACGGAATGCAGTAAATAGAAAATAGTAAATAGAAAGTAGAAAGTAGAATAAATTCAAAAATTCTATTTTCTATTTACTATTTACTACCCCACCTTCTACTTTCTACTTACTACTTTCTAACTTCTCCCAAATTCTACCTCATAAGCTCATCAATAGCTTCGTCCACGGTCTTAGGAGCAACGGAATTTTTGCCTCCTTCAGGCTCATTGATTTTTAAATTTACACGCGCATTGTTCTTCATACCGATAACGCGGAGAAGCGTGCGAATTGCTTTTGCGGTATTACCATCTCTCCCAATGACTTTTCCCATATCCCCCAGATTTACATCAAGCGTAATGAGAACCCCCATCTCGTCCACTACGCGTTTAACCTTTACATCTTGAGGAAAGTCTGCAAGCGCTTTTACGATATATTCTAGAAATACTGCATCTGGTTCTTGGGACATAGTTGATGTTTGGCAGTTAATGATAACTATAATTACCTTGAATTACGAAACTCGGTGAGCGGGTGTCGTTGCAAGGGGGTTGCGAGCGCGACGGCGCGAGCATTTCAGGATTTTTTAAGCTTCAAAAAATCCGTACCCTTGCAACAACACCTCGAGCAAAGAGTTTCGTAATTCAAGGCTAATTATTAAATTGTATCTTATATTTTTCAAAAATCTTCAATTTATACTATCTCGGCAATCTCCTCTTTTTCCGCTTCTGCTCCTGCAGGTTCCACAGGAGCAGATTCTTCTTTTTTCTCAACAACAGGTTCTTCTTTCACTATAGGAGTTTTCCTGCCGAGAACATTTATTTTCTTCCCCGCAACAATTTTCATATCAACGAGAAGATTGTGAACCGTACCTGAAGCTATTGCCCCTTTTGAGAGCCAGTGTTTTGCGCGGGCGACATCAATAATAGGCTTGCCCTTGCGCGCATCGTATGAGCCAAGGATCTCAACAAATTTCCCTGTCTTTGCTTTGAATTTTGAGTCTGTGGTAATAACGCGGAATGATGGGTCGTTTTTGCGACCAACGCGCTGTAATCTGATTGATAACATAGAGGGTATCTTACCAAAGACAATGAAAATAGTCAAACAAAATCATTTATGGTATCTTGGATATTATTATGGCGACATCAGAAAAGAACCTCTCTTCTCAATATGTGGAGGGTATTATCACGACCACGGGCAAGGGACTGGGCTTTGTGTCTCTCAGCAAAGACACACCGCGCGAAGACGATATCCGCATTGATGCGGGGTTTTTGAACACGGCGCTCCACAAAGACCGCGTTAAGATTCTTCTCTATTCTAAAATACCCGATACACAACAAAAGGGAGAGGTTATTGAAATACTCGAACGGGCAAAAATGACCTTCGTGGGGACACTCGAGAAAGACGATGGTATGTATTATCTCGTCCCTCAAGACAATCATATCTATGTTGATATCCTTATTCCCGGAGCAAATGTTCCTGCGGGGGCAGACGGCAAAAAAGCGCTTGTCCGCATAATAAAATGGGATGATCCCAAGAAAAGCCCCGAAGGAGAGCTCCTTGAAATCATTGGGACTGCGGGCGAAAACGAAACCGAGGTTCGCGCCATTATGCTCGATAAAGGTCTTGCATTAGAGCTTCCTGAGGAAATAGAACGCGAGGCGCATTTGATAAAAAAGAATGCTCCGACTCTTCTTGCGGAAGAGCTAAAGAAGCGACGAGACTTCCGCGGAGTTACCACTTTCACGATTGACCCCGCCGATGCTAAAGATTTTGATGACGCGCTTTCCGTGCAAGAGCTTCATGGTGGCGACATTGAGATCGGTATACATATTGCCGATGTCTCCGCATACATAAAACCGCATATGGCAATAGATGAGGAAGCTCGCGCGCGCGCAACATCAGTCTACCTTGTTGACCGCGTGGTCCCGATGTTTCCCGAAATCCTTTCCAACGATCTCTGCTCCCTTAATGAAAAAGAGGACAAGCTCACTTTTTCCGCAGTATTCACTTTCTCCGCCGAGAGTTTCACTAATCCTCAAAAAGGAGCGTTCCCCACAAGCGAGTGGTTTGGTCGCACGATTATCCATTCTGATAA
>JACQCY010000039.1 GCA_016201355.1 Candidatus Yonathbacteria bacterium
ATAAGAGTTTCCATAGTTTAGTTTATAAAGTTTTTAAAGTTCATAAAGTTTATAAAGTAAATACGAATGCATCTGCTTTATAAACTTTACAGACTTTATGAACTTTTTACTACTCGCCCTCCCGCCTTTTCAATCTTAGCCTTTGCTCCCTCCGAAACTAAACATCCGTACACCTCGAGTTTTTTATCAAGCGCGCCGTCTGCGAGAATCTTTACCAAAGGAACCCTATCCCCGCTTCTCTTGATGATTTCCTTTTCAAGGAGTATTTTAGGAGTTACTTGGTCGCCACTCTCAAACGCGCTATTCAAAGCGCTCATTTTAACAATGACCAAATGGCTGGCCTCTGTCTTGAATCGATTGCGGGAAACGCCTTCTCCTCTCTTCTTAGGAAGTTTTTTGATGATATCACGAATTGCGGGGCGAATACGATGCCCTGCGCGCGCTTTTTGCCCTTTCGTCCCGCGACCGGCAGTCTTGCCGCGTTTTCCGCCACGACCAACAACCTTCTTTGTTTTGAGCTTTGTCTTTGGTTTTACTTCGTGGATTTGCATAATATTTGAAATTTGAAATCTATTGAGGGGTGCTTGCTGTCATATTCTTTGCCCGTATCTTGCGGAGCGCCTCAACAGCGGCGCGCGCATTATTGAGTTTGTTCTTTGAGCCGGAAAGAATCTTTGCATTTACATTTTTAATACCCGCGAGCTCAAGAACATTGCGAACTGAGCTTCCTGCCACCATACCGCGACCGGGCGCGGGCATAATCATCACACGCGCGCTGGTGTATTTCGCCTCAACTCCGTGAGGAATCATCATCTCATTCGAGAGAGGCACTTTGACAACATTTTTCTTGGCATCTTTTAACGCTTTTTCAATTGCCAAAGAAGTGTCCGCGGCCTTTCCCACACCAACACCGACAGACCCTTTGCGATTGCCAGCAACGACAGCAACAGAGAAGGAAAAACGACGACCGCCGGATACCACGCGCGTAACACGGCGAATCTGTATCATTTTGCTGTCAAACTCCGGACGAGCGCGTTCAGTCTTTGTGGCGCGACCTCCTCCGCGAGGCGATCCTCCTTTGCGAGAGGGAGCTCCCGATCTTTTCCCTCCTCCTCTCTCTTTTGCCCCGCCACCTGAACGAGGAGCCGAGCGCAGAGGACGAGAACCTCGCGTACCTGCGCTCGCTTCTTTTGAAGGAGCAGTTTTCACTGCGTGAACGACGGGAATCTCGGTATTCTGTTGTGTTGTGTTTTCGGACATAGATTGATATTAAAAAGATAAACCTCCCGCGCGCGCCGCTTCTGCGAATGCGCGAATACGACCGGTATAAATAAACCCTCCTCGATCAAAGACTACCATAGTAAATCCTTTTGCCAAAGACATCTTTGCAAAAGCTGACCCCGCTTCTTTTGCGCGAAGCGTTTTTGTCTTGCCTTTGAGCCCCTTATCTGAAACAGCGACAAGCGTCACTCCTTTTGTGTCATCAATCAATTGGGCGATGATATAATTATTTGATTTGAAAACTGAAAGGCGCGGACGGAGCGAAGTCCCCGAAACCTTTGCCCTGATACGGCGGTGACGGCGAATGCGTTGTTCAGTTTTAGAAAGTTTTATCGTCATAATTTTTAGTTTGATAAGTTTTATAAGGTTGATAAGTTCAATAAGTTTTGAAGTTCTGTATTTTCCTTATCAAACTTTTTCAACTTATAAAACTTAATTCCTTGCCTTTAGGCGGTTTTCTTGCCTTGCTTGCGACGAATCACTTCATCTGAATAATGAATCCCTTTACCTTTGTATGGTTCTGGCTTCTTGCGCGCGCGAATCTGAGAAGCGAATTGACCCACTGATTCTTTGTTGATGGAGGTGAGCGTCAGAACATTTTTTTCCACCACCGCTTTTATATCCTTTGGCACTTCTACGGGGACCTTGTGGGAAAAACCGAGACTGAACACAAGAGTATTTCCTTGGTGTTCGACTTTGTACCCAACACCGTCAATGACCAGTTTCTTTTCAAATATCTTTCTGACACCACTCTTATTTTTCGGACTCAAAGAGATTTTATCACCCTCAATATGAACACTTACCAACCCCGGGAAATCACGCAAAACCTCGCCAAGAGGCCCTTTTACTTTTATGGTCGTACCTTCCTGCGTAACCGCGATGCCGGCTGGTATTATCAATCCTTTTTTTCCAAGTCGTGACATATGATTTTAATGAATAGTATCCTATCGGACTACCAAATTTTAAACAAGACTTCTCCACCGACCTGCGCCTTCCGCGCATCGCTCCCCGCCATAATACCCTTTGGTGTTGAGAGCACCAAGAGTCCTTGATTGTTTCTGACGGGCTTAATCTCGGACGCCTTCATATAGAAACGGCATGAAGGTTTTGACATTCTCACAACATTGGTGATGCGAGGAGTCTTGCCATCATAGAGAATGCCCAATTCAAGAGTTTTAACAACTTTCTTGCCTTTTTTTGCGTAAGAAGCGATATACCCGTGCTGGAAAAGCACCGATGCTATCTGCTCTTTCATATTCGAGAAAGGCATACTCGCAAAACTCTGCCCAGCATTTCCGGCATTCTTGATGCGAATAATCATATCTGAGATTTGGTCCATATATATCAATTTTAAGTTTTAAATTTTAAGTTTTAAATCAATTTCAAATGTTTAAAAATTTAATAATTTAGATTTCATTTGTAATTTAAAATTTGTAATTTAAAATTTGTTTTCCCTACCACGAAGACTTCCGTATGCCGGGAATCTTGCCTTCATTTGCAAGTTCGCGAAAACAGATGCGACAAAGATCAAAATCGCGCATATAGCCACGACGACGACCACACTTAAAACAGCGGTGTGTTATGCGTGAGCTAAATTTTGGCTCACGCAGTGAGCTCGCGATATTTGATGTTTTTGCCATAGTTTTGGGAAAGTTTTAGGTTTGAGGTTTTAGATTTGAGGAATTGACTCAAAGCTTTAGATAAAAGGTTTAGATGTTAGGAGATTCCCTAACACCTAATACCTGCGCACCCTAATACCTACCAACTAATACCTAATGACTATTTTATTTTTACTAATATCGCGTGTTAATTCTTTTTT
>JACQCY010000038.1 GCA_016201355.1 Candidatus Yonathbacteria bacterium
CAGTCAACGACGAGGATGGCAGGGTATCTTATGAAGCTCCCCGACCATCACATATCCTCCCTTTGCTTTTTGTTTCTTTCTTTTTCCACAACAGGGACAATACCCCACGGTGATCACCCCTTTTTTCCAACTCTTCCCTCTATTTCTCCCCGTCCGCATGAGAGCAGTCGGTACAGGAAATACTTTGGGCATAGATTCTTCCCTCCTTTAGGATTTAATTTTGTACAAACCTTATTAAGACTACCATTTTATGGTATATTGTCAAGTAATGACTGTTTTTAACTTAAAATCCGATTGGTCTCCGGCAGGGGACCAGCCACAAGCGATCAAAGGGCTCCTCGGTGGGCTTGAAGAGGGTTGCGACCGTCAAACCCTCCTCGGGGTAACCGGCTCAGGTAAAACCTTTACTATGGCAAATGTCATCGCGAAGACAGGCAAGCCGACGCTCGTCATTGCGCACAACAAAACACTCGCGGCGCAACTCACGCAAGAGTATAAAGAATTTTTCCCCGACAATGCGGTGCATTATTTCGTGTCGTATTACGACTACTATCAACCCGAGGCGTATATGCCTACAACAGACACCTATATTGAAAAAGATGCGCAGATCAACGAGGAAATCGACCGCCTCCGCCACGCGTCCACGCAGGCGCTCCTCACGCGCCGTGATGTTATCATCGTTGCTTCCGTGTCGTGCATCTATGGTCTCGGCTCGCCGGTAGAATATGAAAAAGAAAATTTGAAAATCAATGTGGGACAAAAAATTGATCGCAGGGAATTGCTGAAAAAACTCATCGCAATTCATTTTGAACGCACAAACGCCGACCTCACACCGGGGACATTTCGTTCTATCGGTGCTATGATCGAAATTATGCCGGTATCGGAAAAAATGATTTGGAGCATTGTGCTCGGCGAAAAAGGCATTGCTTCTATCAATAAAGTAGACCCTGTTTCGCAAAAAATAATAGGGAGCGAAAAAGATATTTTTATTTTCCCCGCAAAACATTTTATTACCAATAAGAGTGATATAGACCACGCGATAAAAAAAATTAAAGCGGAACTTGCCACGCAAATTAAGAAACTCAAAAAAGAGGGGAAGCTCCTTGAAACAGAACGCCTCTCTCGTCGCACAAACTATGACCTCGCAATGATCCGCGAGGTCGGCTACTGCAATGGTATAGAAAATTATTCTCGTCATATGTCGGGCAGGGAAGAGGGTTCGCCACCCGATACCCTTCTTTCTTATTTCCCTAAAAACAAAAAAGGTAGACCTGACTTCCTCACCATTATTGATGAATCACATGTAACCATTCCCCAGATTCGTGGAATGTATGCCGGCGACCAATCACGAAAAAAGACGCTCATTGAATTTGGTTTTCGCCTCCCGAGCGCGCTCGACAATCGCCCTCTTCGTTTTGAAGAGTTTAACGAACGCGTCGGGCAAATAATATATACTTCCGCAACTCCGGGAGACTACGAGCGCGAGACTTCAAAAAAAGTCGTTGAACAAATCATCCGCCCTACCGGGCTCACTGATCCTGAAGTCCTCATTCGCCCTATTCAAGAAAAAGGAAAATATGGAGGACAAATTCAAGATTTTATTAATGAAACAAAAAAAGCGATTAAAGATGGTGGTCGCGTCATCGCTACTACCCTTACCAAAAAAATGGCAGAGGATCTCTCGGAATATCTAAAAGAGGAGGGGGTGAAAGCCGAATATTTGCATAGCGATATTAAAACCATTGAACGAATACAGATTTTGACCGAATTTCGCAAGGGGTCGTTTGATTGTATTGTCGGCGTAAACCTCCTTCGCGAAGGGCTGGACCTTCCCGAAGTTACCCTTATTGGCATCCTTGATGCTGACAAAGAAGGATTCCTTCGCTCGGAAACAGCTCTTGTTCAGATCATCGGTCGCGCCGCGCGGAATGTACTTGGGCGGGTAATTCTCTACGCAGACAATATGACGGGCTCCATAGAGCGCGCAATCAATGAAACTAATCATCGTCGCGCCATTCAAGTAGCTCACAACAAAAAACACAACATTACCCCAAAAACTATTATCAAAAAAATAAAAGATATTACCGAGCACCTACAAACCGATCATATGAAATCTGTGAGATTCAGTCTCGATATCGACGCGCAAGTTTTCACCAAAAATCCTCAAAAACTTATTAAGTTAAAAGATAAGGAAATGTCGAAAGCGGTGAAAAAACTGGATTTTGAAACGGCGGCGATTTTACGCGATGAGATAGTGGCGCTAAGGGAACAAATATTCAAATGAAAAAACGCGCTAGGGAAGTGATTGCCCCAACGCGCTTTGATAGTTGCTCCGGATTCTCTATATTCCTGCCTTCAATCCAATAGAACGGCAGAAATTATCAAAAATGGGTTTATTTCTTTTAAAAACAAAGATCCCTTCGGGAAGCATAAACCCAACGAAACCCTTTCTCATCATCACTTTCACAACGACTTTAATAGTTTCGTCATCGGGGTGGACCCTGTCGTGGCTGTGTATTACGGTAATATTATTTCCTCCACAGGGGATACATATTGATGGAAGACCTTTCCTTTCCCGTAAGATTTCTACACTCTCCCAGAAATGTTCCTCTAAATGTTTACTGGGAGAATGCAGGCAGATTACATCTTTCAACCTCCTTTTCCTCACAACAATCGCTGAATTGTGACATTGAATCCCTACTCCCAGCATTTTTAGTCTCTTCATTCCTTCTCCTCCCTCTAATTTTTTTGTACGACTATTAAATAGTATACGGATTGTTCACAAAATGTCAACAATATGTACCGAGAATTCCGCTCGTTGTCATCCCTATCTAAAATTAAAAAAGTATGGTATTATGCAAAATCCTATGACCTCACACAATAAAAAACACGCAAGTCTTGATAAGATTGTCGTCAAAGGTGCGCGAACCCATAATCTCAAAAATATTTCAGTTGAGATTCCGCGCGACACAATAACGGTATTCACAGGGCTTTCAGGATCAGGCAAATCCTCGCTTGCTTTTGATACCATCTTTGCCGAAGGACAACGACGCTATGTGGAGTCGCTCTCGGCGTATGCGCGACAATTCTTAAATCAAATGCAAAAACCCGATGTCGATGAAATCACTGGTCTTTCGCCGGCTATTTCCATTGACCAAAAATCTCATTCTTCCAACCCTCGCTCTACGGTCGCTACCATCACCGAAATCTACGATTATCTCCGTGTACTTTTTGCGCGTATCGGCAAACCCCATTGTCTTGTTTGTGGAGAAGAAATCAAACGACTCGGTAATGAAGAGATTATTAATTTTATTATGAATGATGTGCGTGGCACTATCGGAAAATCCGCCTCATCAATCCGTATCTTTGCGCCCCTCGTCCGTGGGCGGAAAGGAGAGTACTATCAGCTCCTCTATGACCTTCTCGGCAAAGGATACCTTATGGTGCGCGTGGACGGCGAAATGAAAAATCTTCGTGAACAAATCATTCTCTCAAAAACAAAAAAACACGAAATTGATGTGCTTGTTGACGAAATTTCTCTTGCTGACTTTAAAGACAAAATGGTGAAGGGTTCTGTCGTGAACACCGGACGCACTCGTCTCGGAGAAGCGGTGGAAAAAGCGCTCGATGAATCCGAAAGCCTCGTGCGCATTGTGTTTTCTAAAGGAAAATCTGATACTAAGGACACCATAATGTCCAACTGTTTCGCATGCCCCCGAGACGGTTTCTCGTATCCTGAAATAGAACCGCGACTTTTTTCATTTAACTCTCCATATGGAGCATGCCCTCTTTGTAATGGACTCGGGACAAAACACTTTTTCGGAGAAGAGGTATGTCCAGACTGCGAGGGAGCGCGTCTCCGCAAGGAAGCATTAAATGTATTTGTTAATGAAAAGAATATCGTTGATGTATCAAAAATGTCTATTGCTGCGGCGTCTTTATTTTTTTCTCATCTTAAAATATCCGCGCGGGATAGAGATATCTCCGTCCCTGTCGTCAAGGAAATTCAAAACCGCCTTTCCTTTATGCTCGATGTTGGTATTGATTACCTCACCCTCGACCGCCGAGCAAACACGCTCTCCGGAGGAGAAGCGCAACGAATCCGCCTCGCATCCCAGCTCGGTTCACGACTCGTAGGAGCGCTTTATGTTCTTGATGAACCGACAATTGGACTTCACCAAAGAGACAATGACCGCTTGATCAAAACCCTCAAAGACCTTCGTGATATTGGCAACACCATTATTATTGTAGAACACGACGAGGATACTATTTTTTCATCAGATTATATGGTGGATATTGGTCCACGCGCTGGCGTGCACGGGGGAGAGGTAGTCGCAATGGGATACCTCGATGAACTCATCACCAACCCCAAGAAATATAAATCTCTAACACTTGATTATCTCCGCGGAGATGTTTCCGTAGATTTCCCAAGGGCGCGCAGAGATAAAGACAGCGGTCATCTACGAATACGAGAGGGTGTAGCATTTAATATTAAACACTTGAATGTAGAAATTCCTCTCGGTAAACTCGTAGCCATTACCGGAGTGTCGGGCTCCGGAAAGTCAACACTGATGTACGAGATTATTTATAAAAATCTCCAAGCGCGTCTTGAGCGCCGTTACCGCACCAACGACATTTTTAACTGCGAGTCATTTACGGGAACCGAGTACCTGTCGCGAACAGTTCTTATTGATCAGTCTCCCATAGGTCGCACTCCGCGCTCAAATCCTGCAACCTATACCGGAGCATTTGCTTTTATTCGCGATCTTTTTTCAGAAAGTGAAGAAGCGCGACTTAGAGGGTGGAAATCGGGGCGTTTTTCTTTCAATGTAAAAGGCGGGCGCTGTGAGACTTGCGAGGGGAACGGTATGATTGCAGTTGAAATGCATTTTCTCCCAACCGTATATGTGACTTGCGATGTTTGTCGAGGGAGGCGCTTTGAAAAAGATACGCTTGAGGTAAAATATAAAAAGAAAAATATTTATGACATACTCGAGATGACGGTTGAAGAAGCGCTTAGTTTTTTTGAAGATATTCCTGCTATTTATGATCGCTTCAAAACGCTGAGTGAAGTTGGGCTCGGATATTTAAAACTCGGACAGTCAGCGACAACACTCTCGGGAGGGGAAGCGCAACGGGTGAAAATAGCTTCCGAGCTCTACCGTCCTTTTGCCGAGCGCACAATATACCTTCTCGATGAACCGACCGTAGGTCTTCACTATGAAGATGTTCGCAAACTTATTGAAATACTCCAAAGGCTCGTTGATAAAGGGAATAGTGTGCTAACGATTGAACATAATATGGATATTATCAAAAGCGCGGATTATGTAATTGATGTAGGACCAGAGGGAGGAAAGGGTGGCGGACAAATCGTCGCGCGCGGCACTCCCGAACAAATAGCATTAAACCCAAAATCTCACACGGGACATTACCTCAAAAAGGTTTTGAAAAAAAGAAAGTATTAATTGATGTGATATACTAACTATTATGATTGTCGCAGATATGGAAGCAACTGGACTTGTTCCAAGCAAACACTCGATTTTGAGTATCGGAGCGGTGGAATTTGAGCATCCCGAAAGGCAGTTTTATGGTGAATGTCGTATGTGGGAAGGGGCAAGTATTATGAGTGACGCTCTCGCCGTAAACGGCTTCACACGAGAAGAGTGTGTTGATCCTAAAAAACATTCACTGGAAGAATTGATGCAAAATTTCTTACACTTCGTTGAACAATGCGAAGATAAAACGCTTGCGGGGCATAATCCTTCTTTTGACCGCGACTTTCTTAATGATTCATTTTCGCGTGCGCATATCGGTTGGCACTTTTCCTATCGCACACTCGATTTACACTCTATGGCATATATGGACGCGGCAAAGAGGGGGTTTGCAATTCCTCACAAAAATGATCGCATAGAGTTTTCCCTTGATGCAATTCTTGCTTACCTCGGACTCCCCGAAGAACCAAAACCCCACATCGGCTCGAATGGCGCCAAATACGAAGCAGAGGCATTTTCCCGTCTTCTCTATGGGAAAAATCTCTTGCCCGAGTTCGCGCAGTATCCAATTATTCATTCAGTTTGAATTACGAAATGGCATTTCCGTATCAATTTTGCTTGCCAGACCATTCCCAGCCCCGCAAAATTGATACGGAAATGCCATTTCGTAATTCAAAATCATTCAATTAAATCAAATGTATAAAAAATTTATCATAACACTGATAACATCCTTAACAATATTTGCGCCAGTATCAGCTCTCGCTCTTTCTTCAGAAATCCATGTTACCAAAGAGGGGAAAGCCGATGTTTCTTCGGCAAAAGTGATGCAACAGGCGGGAAATACATTTTTTGCGCGCCTTTATTGGGGCGACGCCTTCATCCGCTTCACTATCAAAACGAATTCCTCTACGAAATTCTTGCGCGCGACAGGAGAAGCAACAACTATTGGCGAAGTAAAAGAAGGCGATTTGCTTGATGTCTCTGGAGAGCTTCAATCACAAAGTGACACATTAACCATAAACGCATCGACAATAAAAAATTCTTCGGTTCAAAAAGAACAAGCTGTCCTTTCGGGTACCGTAACCGCGCTTAATTCTTCCTTAAAACAATTCACCCTAAACAATAAAGAACGTGGATTTGTAACCGTGAAGGTGGCGACCTCCACGCAATTCATAAAAGGGAATCGTTCGCTTGATTTGGAACACATTCGTATCGGCGATCGTATTATCAAGACATCGGGGGACTATGATATTCCATCAAAAACATTTATTGCGAACTCGGTGACCACCTATGTAGATCCCGCATTATATAAACCAAGACTTTTTATTGGTAAACTCACAGAGACTCCGTCATCAATCGAAGCAATTACCATAAAAGTCAGCGTAAGTGACACGCCCTTTTCTGTTTTCATCGGAAATAATACTGAAATAATGCGAAATAGCCGAAGCACGACAACAATACAAAGATTTATCAAAGGTGATACCATCCGCATCTATGGCACCCGCCGTGAAATTGACGAGCCGATTATTGACGCAGAAGTGGTTCGTAATACGAACTTATAGCAAATTACATAGGACTCGCCTGTGGGGAACAGATGTTTTTTGTTAACTCCACGCCATCTGATACAATGCCTGTATGGCACTCTCTTTTGAAGAACGGTACGCCAAGCTCAATACCACACAAAGACTGGCAGTTGATACGACCGAGGGGCCGGTTTTAGTCGTGGCGGGACCGGGGTCGGGGAAGACGGAACTCTTGTCGCTTAGGGTGGGTAATATTTTAAAACAAGGGCAAGTATCACCCCACAATATCCTCTGTCTTACCTTTACGGACAGTGGCGCGCTTAATATGCGTGAACGATTGGTTGACCTTATCGGCAAAGACGCTTATCGAGTCTCTATTTTTACTTTTCACGCTTTTTGTAATCATATTATTGCGCGCTATCCAGAATATTTTTGGTCTGCCACTCATTTTTCGCAAGCAAATGATATTGCGCGCGCGGAAATACTTACCGAGATTTTTTCCTCTCTTCCGCACAAGCACCCGCTTGCAAGCTTTCATCCGGAAAAAGGTTTTGTTTATTTACGCGATACAGCAGACCGTATCAAACACATCAAAAGTTATGGTCTGAACGCTCTCGAATATGAAGCGGTCATTAAAGAACTCCCGAAAGAGTACGCTAAAATAAGCACCATCCTCACCGATTGGCCAGAGCGATTATCTATTAAAAATTTAGAAATAATTTCAACTATCGCCCTCTCCCTCGACGCACTAAAAGGCACGACCTCTCTCTATCTCGCGAGGACACTCAAACAAGCCATGGTCGCATCAGAAGCGCTCGGTAAAACAACACCGCTCGCTGATTGGAAGTCAGAATATACCGTAAAAGACGAAGATAGACTCTGTCTCAAAGACGCGTATAATAAAGAAAAAATATTTGCCGTAGCGGAAATATACAAACGCTATCAGGTCGCTTGCTATGAGCGAGCGCTCTATGATTATGACGATATGATTATCGAGGTAGCTCACGCGCTCAAAAGAGAATCAATCTTGCGAAATGCTCTTGAGGAGCAGTATCAATATATTATGATTGATGAGTTTCAAGATACCAATGAAGCTCAGATGTCGCTCGTGCGCGCTATTACCGGAAATACTATTCATGAAGGTCGCCCCAATGTGTGCGTCGTGGGGGACGATGACCAAGCTATTTATAAATTCCAAGGCGCTGAGATTTCGCATATTATAGATTTTCGCGACACTACCTATACCGATGTAAAAACTATTGTTCTTGATAAAAATTATCGCTCTACGGCGCCGGTTCTCAACCTTGCGCGAACACTCATCACACAGGGAAGCGGACGCCTAGAAAACAAATATAAAGATATCTCGAAATTGCTTTCTTCGGAAAATAAAGCGCTTCCCCAAGGGGCAATTACCATACATTCATATTCAAGCGATGTAGAGGAGTACGCGCATGTGGCGCGCGCGGTGCGAGAAGCGATGGACAAAGGCGCAGAACCTAATGACATTGCAATACTTTCGCGAGGACATCGAGAACTCCGCGCAATCCTTCCCTACCTCGACCGCGAGCAAATCCCGTATGAGTATGTTAAAAAAGCGAATGTTTTTGATGAACCGCATGTAAAAATACTCATTGATATGTGCGCCTATATTTCCTCGATAATGAAACAGGAGGGGACAGCGGAGCATCTCTTGCCCCATTTTCTCGCGCATCCGTGTTTTCATATAGACCGACAAGAACTTTTCTCTTTTGCGGTAGAGATTAAAGAAAAACACCAGAGCTGGACTGAGGCGCTTATTAAAACAGAGTTGCCCCACATTAAAGAACTGGGGGGACTTCTTGCTGAGCTCGCCATAGAAGGAGCGACCACCCCCCTTGAACATATTTTGGAAACATTTATGACTAAAAGCGGTTTTAAAGAATTTTATTTCTCGCGCGAAACGATTAAAAAAAGCCCAACTACCTATGTTTCCTTTCTCGCGAGCTTAAAAACTTTTATTGAAAGTCTTCGTGAATGGAAAGAAGGGGATGCACTTTTTGTTTCAGATGTGGCGCCGTTTGTACAAATGCATATTGACCACGATATCGCGCTCATTTCGGAATCTCCTTTTATGAAAGACGAGAACTCGGTGCAACTTATGACTGCACATAAATCAAAGGGATTGGAGTTTGGCACGGTCTTCATTATCTCTGCACACGACAAGCTCTGGACGAGACCTCCGCGCACCAATATCGCTCCGCTCCCGTCTCCTCTCTTGCCCCTGATGCAACCGGCAGGAGATACCGAGGACGACTTCATCCGACTCCTCTATGTGGCAATAACCCGCGCAAAACACACGCTCCACATATCAAGCCACGAAACTCCAGTGCGATTTCTTCCTGAAGGAACCGCTCACGCTGAAAAAGCCACGAGTGTGCCTATTGAAGCGCACGAAAACGCGCTCGCTCTCTCAAAAGCGCCCTACAAAGAAAATGAGTGGGTACTCCTCAAAAGACTCATTCAAAACTACCATATGCCCGTAACCCATCTCAATAATTTTGTGAACATCCTCGAGGGCGGACCGCTCTACTTTCTCGAACAAAATCTTCTCCGATTTCCTCAACCAATGAATACTTCTGGCGTATACGGCACGGCAATGCATAAAGCGATTGAAGAAATAATTATGTACCCGAAATTTAATGCGGGAGAAAAAGCTCCACTAACACACATTATCGCAATTTTCCACAAAGAAATAAATCGCGGGAGACTTCCAAAAAAAGAACAAACAAAACAAACCGAGCGCGGAGAAAAAGTCCTTGCTCGTTTCTATGAATTGACCGAGGATTACTTTTTGCCTGATGATAAAATTGAAATTGATATGAAGAGCGAAGGAGTGATGATCGGGGAGGCGCACATCACTGGAAAGCTCGACTTTCTGCGTCTCGCAAACGGCTCCTACGAAGTGCTTGATTTCAAGACAGGGAAAGTATTTCACTCATGGGATGAAGCGAGAACAGATGTTGATAAAATAAAACTTCATAACTATCGCCTCCAGTTAATCGTCTACAAGCTTCTCCTTGAAAATTCCATCAATTTCAAAGATACTCCTGTAGCAAAAAACGCTCTCTTATTTACCGAAGAGGACCCGCTGGCAGAGCTTGCGCTCGATGCCACAGACGTCGAAATTGAGCGCGCAAAAAAACTCATTGAAGCCGTCTACAAAAAAATTATCACCCTTGACTTTCCTGACATTTCCGCATATCCAAAAACATATACCGGGGTGTTACAATTTGAAGAGGATTTGATAGAGGGAACGAAGTAATACAATGCAAAGAAAAGATATCGCCGTATTCCAAAAGAAGATTTGGGTATTCTATAAAAAAGAGGGGAGACATAATCTGCCGTGGCGAAAGACGAAAGATTCGTACAAAATACTTATTTCGGAAGTGATGCTTCAGCAGACGCAGGTGGGGCGGGTGCTTGAAGAATATCCACAATTTTTGAAAGTGTTTCCAAATATTGAAGCGCTGGCAGATGCATCATTTGCTGATATTCTCAAAACTTGGCAGGGGATGGGGTACAATCGTCGAGCGCTCGCGCTCCATCGCCTCGCAAAAGAAATCGTGGAAAAATATGGAGGCAAAGTCCCGCACACGCGCGCCGAGCTTGAGACGCTCCCCGGCATTGGTCCCTATACTGCAGGAGCAATTCTCGCTTTTGCCTTTAATAAACCAGAAATTTTCATTGAAACGAACATTCGCCGAGTGTTCATTCATCATTTTTTCCCTCGCCCCGCCCTTTCTAAAATCCCCAAGGGCGGGGCGAGGGGATACCAACCTGGAGGTTCAACCTCCAAGTTGGTGAGAGACAGAGAAATTTTGTCGCTCGTTGAACAAACACTCGATACAAAAAATCCGCGCGAATGGTACTGGGCGCTTATAGATTATGGCGCGCAGTTGCCAAAAATTGAAAAAATAAATCCAAACAAACGAAGCAAACATTATACAAAACAAAGCTCGTTCAAAGGATCGCTTCGAGAACTCCGTGGAAAAATAATTCGGACACTCAGTAAACAGCCGGCAACTTTCCTCGCGCTCAAGAGTGTATCTGACAATGACCCACGAACCAAAGAAGCGCTTGACGCGCTTATTAAAGACAAGCTCATCAAGTATGAAAAAAGAAAATACCAAATTGCTTAAAGTGATACGCGTTCTTGAGCGTCTTTTTCCTAACCCCAAATGCGCGCTCCATTACCGCACTCCGTTTCAGCTCCTCGTCGCGGTCATTTTGTCGGCACAATGCACCGATAAAAAAGTGAACGAGATAACTGTAAAACTTTTTAAAAAATACAAGACGCTTGATGATTATGTTTCCGCAAAGCCATCCGAATTTGAACGCGATATTTATTCAACAGGATTTTATAAAAACAAAACAAAAAATATTCTCTCTGCGGCGAAAACAATCAAAAAAGATTTCGGAGGGAAAGTACCAAAAACGATGGGGGAGATGGTCAAAATCCCCGGAATTGGGCGCAAGACCGCAAATGTAGTGCTTGGCGAGCTTTACGGCACAGCTGAAGGAATAGCGGTAGATACGCATGTAATCCGCCTTTCCCGCCTTCTCGGACTCACCAAACATACCGATGCCACAAGAATAGAGCGCGACTTAATGAACATCGTACCCAAGAAAGATTGGGTGAGATTTTCCCATATGCTTATACTATACGGAAGAGAATATTTCCCCGCACGGTGTAACCATTTCAACTGTCCGACTTTGTTTTCTTATGAGCAAAGCGAATTAGAAAACAAGAGTATTTCTTGTGGTGCACTTAAGAAATTTTATGCGAAAAGTTAATTCAAAGTATGATACAATATTTTAATGAGACCTATTGGATGGATATTTCTGGCCGTATTTATTATACTTATTGTATTAGGATATTTTTTGTTCACCAAAATCAAAATATCGGGACCATCGCAACCGGCAAATATTAACACACCTTCTCTTACGACTGAGAAGGAATTCACTCTTCAGCAAGAACATATGTCTCTCACCATTACGAGTCCAGCTTTTGAGATGAATGGGTCAATCCCGTCTCGTTTTACCTGCGACGGTGATAATATTTCACCTGCGCTCAATTTTTCAAATATCCCCGAGGGAACACAGAGTTTTGCTCTCACGATGGAAGACCCCGATGTGCCAAAGACTGTGCGCGCGGATGGAATGTGGAACCACTTACTTGTGTGGAATATACCGCCACAAACAACACGAATAGAGGAAGGAAAGAACCCTCCGGGAATCGTTGGCGCAAATACCGGAGGCAAAATGTTGTATGCGGGTCCTTGCCCACCCGACCGTGAACACAGGTATATCTTCACGCTCTACGCGCTTGATTCACTTCTGTCTCTGCCCAACAGCGCAACAAAAGAGGAATTGTTTCAGGAAATTTCTCCTCACCTTATTGAACAGGCGAAACTGTATTAGTTCACTACATATGAGAATTTTCTCGGTTCTTCATATAATACTCCTCCGGAGAAACAAAACCAAGAGAAGTATGCGGTCGCACCGTATTGTAGTACCGCACATATTCCTGTAATTTCTCATTGACTTTGCCTA
>JACQCY010000040.1 GCA_016201355.1 Candidatus Yonathbacteria bacterium
GGAGTATGTTGCGAGTAGCGCGAGCAACAATGAGGCGGGGTCGCGACCAAAACTCTGCGACGGCAGAGTTTTGAGTTGTGACCAAATCGCTAAATTCAAAGCACACTGCTTTGCTTTGAATAGCGTTTTGACGGCCGGAGTATGTTGCGAGTAGCGCGAGCAACAATGAGGCGGGGTCGCGACCAAAACTCTGCGACGGCAGAGTTTTGAGTTGTGACCAAAACGCTAAGTACCTAAAAGAAAACACACCCGTTCAAACAAAATTCCCCTCATCTTTATGAAGGAAATTTTGTGATAAAAGCATTTTTTGTCATTAAGTCTCGATTGTGGTAATATAAATCTGCTTCATAGGTAATCTCGCAAAAAGAATTTTATGCCCTATACGAAAAATAAAGACGAATCAAACGTTTCTCAAGGGAATGAGGAGATGATTAATGAGACCCTTGACAATACAAAAGAAGATATGTACATTGATGATCTCTCTTTTGAAGAAACAGAGGAAGAAGTGAACCCTGCCCTCCTTCTTAAAAAAATCCGCGATAAGCTTCGCGTTTGCGAACAAGAGAAAAAGGAATATCTTCTTGGGTGGCAAAGAATGCGGGCTGACTTTGCCAATGCGCGGAAAGAAGAAGATGCTCGTCAGGGAGAGCTGGTAAAATTCGCTTCCGAGGGATTGGTTGAAGATCTCCTCCCCATCCTCGATAGTTTTTCAATGGCTTTTACCAACAAAGAAGCGTGGGAAAAAGTCGATGAAAATTGGAGAAAAGGAGTTGAGTATATCCATACGCAAATACTTTCTATTCTTGAATCTCGGGGGCTTATCGAAATAGGAACAGCGGGAGAGAAGCTTGACCCGAGAATCCATGTTGCCGTGGAGGTGGAGGCAACAGACGACAAAGAGCAAGAAAATATTATCAGCGCAGTAATACAAAAAGGATATCGTCTGCATAGCAAAGTTATCCGTCCCGCGAGAGTAAAGGTGTTTAGTTATAACAAAACAATAGAATAGCAAAATATTAAAATAGTAAAATATTAACCATTCAGCTATTCATTATCCATTATTCATTATTTAATTATTAACTATAAACCATATGACAAAAATTTTAGGTATTGATTTAGGCACGACAAATTCCGCAATGGCGGTTATTGAGGGTGGCGAACCTCGCATCATAGAAAACATTGAAGGCGCGCGCACCACGCCGTCCGTGGTCGCTCAATCAAAGACAGGAGAACGACTCGTGGGAATGCTTGCAAAAAGACAGTCCGTGACGAATCCGATCAATACACTCTTTGGGATTAAGCGTTTGATTGGACATACTTTTACCGATGAGGGTGTTCAGCGAGATTTGAAGAATGTTTCATTTACCATAGAAAAGGCTGAAAACAATGGAGTTAAGGTAAAGATGGGAGGTCGCTCCTATCGTCCCGAAGAGATTTCCGCAATGGTCCTTCAAAAGCTCAAGCAGGATGCTGAGGTTAAAATCGGAGAGAAAATCACCGAGGCGGTCATCACCGTCCCGGCATATTTTGACGACTCTCAGCGACAGGCGACGAAGGATGCCGGGCAAATTGCCGGGTTTAATGTAAGGCGCATCATCAATGAGCCAACGGCGGCGGCTCTTGCATATGGTTTTAATAAAAAGAAAGATGAAAAGATTGTCGTATACGACTTTGGAGGAGGAACATTTGATGTGTCGGTCCTCGAAGTGGGAGATGATGTTATTGAAGTGAAATCAACCGACGGCGATGTGCATATGGGAGGTGAAGATATCGACCAAAAGATTATTCGCCATATTGCCGATGAATTCAAAAAAGAATCAGGTATTGATGTATCAAAAGATATGCTTGCGCTTCAGCGTCTCAAAGAAGCCGCAGAAAAAGCGAAGCACGAGCTCTCGACGACGATAGACACGGAGTTCAATATCCCTTTCATCACTTCAGATGCGTCTGGTCCAAGACATCTCCTCCTTAAACTTTCGCGAGGAAAACTCGAAGATCTTGCTCGTGAATATATTGATAAATCCATTGAGATCACCAAACGCGCGCTTGAAGCATCGGGATTCAAGCAAGGAGATATCAATGAGATTATTATGGTAGGAGGACAGACCCGTATGCCCGCTATTGTCGAGGCGGTTAAGAAATTCTTTGGAGGTAAAGAACCAAATCGCTCCATCAATCCCGACGAGGTGGTCGCTATCGGCGCTGCAATCCAAGCAGGTATCCTTCAGGGTGATGTGAAAGACATTCTTCTCCTTGATGTCATCCCCCTTTCTCTCGGTATTGAGACTTTTGGTAATGTGGCGACAAAACTCATTGAAAAGAACACGACCATCCCCGCATCCCGTTCACAGGTCTTTTCAACGGCGGCCGACAACCAGACTTCGGTGGAGATTCATATTGTGCAGGGCGAGCGCGCTATGGCGCCAGACAATAAATCATTGGGGCGATTCATCCTCGACGGCATCCCCCCATCTCCACGCGGTATGCCTCAAGTGGAAGTATTTTTTGATATTGATGCAAATGGTATTTTACAAGTGAAAGCGAAAGAAAAAACTACGGGAAAAGAGCAGTCCATTCGTATCGAGGCAAGCTCGGGTCTCAGCAAAGAGGATATTGCGCGAATGCAGAAAGAGGCTGAGATGAATGCTTCCGAGGATGCGAAGAAGCGCGATATTGCGGAAAACAAGAATATGTTAGAGCAGATGATTTATACTGCGGAGAAAGAGCTTCGTGAACACGGGGACAAAGTATCTGCCGAGGTAAAAATTGCCGTAGAAGGAAAACTCGCCGTGGCAAAGACGGCAAATAGCGGAACTGATGCAGGCGCGATAAAAAAAGCAAAAGACGAACTCTCTGCTGTGCTTCAGAAGATCGGAGAAGAGATGATGAAAAATGCGGAGCAGAATAAAAATGCACAGACCCCATCTTCTGATGAGAAAAAAGACGAAGGAGGCGATGTAAAAGATGCGGAATATAAGGAGGAAGGGGGGAACAAATAGAATATAGAATATAGAATATCGAAGAGAGAATGGGTACGAATCCGTGTTCGTTCAATATTCAACATTCCATATTCAAAATTCTACTTATGAAAGACTATTACAAAATTCTCGGCGTAGATAAAAAAGCTTCACCTGATGAAATCAAGAAAGCGTTTCGTAAGCTTGCGCATAAGTATCATCCCGACAAAGGAGGCGATGAGAAGAAATTCAAAGAAGCGAGCGAAGCGTATCAAACTCTCTCGGATGAGAAGAAACGCGCAGAGTATGATGCTTATGGTTCGTCGGGAGGAGCGCGACAGCAACAAGGAGGTTTTGACTCTTCTGGCTTTGGGGGTTTTAGTGGCGGTTTTAGTAATCAAGGATTCGAAGGGTTTGATCTCAATGATATTTTTAGTGACATCTTTTCTGGTGGGCGAGGGAGAAGGTCTTCGCCACAATCCCACCTCGGGCGCGACATCTCTGTTAATTTAAGGGTTACATTCAGGGAGGCGGTATTTGGTTCAGAACAAAAATTCTCCATTACCAAAGTAGCTTTTTGTGATACCTGTAGTGGTACGGGGGCAAAACCTGGAAGCAAACAAAATACTTGCGCGGAGTGTAAAGGGCAAGGATATATCAATGAGACAGTACAATCCTTTTTAGGAACAATGACACAGTCGCGCGAGTGTCGCAAATGTGGAGGCGCAGGGCATATTCCCGAAGAGAAATGCGCTCATTGCAAAGGAGATGGGGTTCTTCGTCGCGAGGTGCCCATTACCTTAACCATTCCGTCAGGAATAGAAAACGGAGAAACGGTGCGTTTGAAAGGTGGAGGGGAGGCGATTAAGAATGGGACTCCCGGAGATCTCTATGCGACGATCAGCGTGGAGCCACATACAATCTTTAGGAGAGAACGAGAGAATCTTGTAATGAACCTCAAGGTAAAACTCACTGACGCTGTTCTCGGTACCGAGTATCCTCTTGAAACGCTTGATGGACAAATCAAGCTCACGATACCAAGAGGTGTGTCTTCGGGCGACATTCTTCGCGTAAAAGGGAAAGGAGTACCTTTTGGTCAGAAACATCGTGGGGATATTCTCATAAAAATAGAGGTAAAGACTCCGGGGAAACTCTCAGGCAAATCAGAAAAGCTTTTCAAGGAACTTCGCGAAGAAGGTCTCTAAATCCAAGGGCATCCCTTGGCAAAAATGAGTATTACGGCATAAGGGTTAAATCTAATGAGGTTGGATATATTTTTGGCTTGCTTTTTCTTCTCTTTTATGTAGAATACTAATATTATGAATTTCGCAGTAATACAAACAGGGGGCAAGCAGTATAAGGTCGCTCCGGGTGAGTCGCTCGTTATTGAGAAACTCCCCGGCGAGATGAAAGTTGGGGACAAAGTTATTTTCGACCAAGTGCTTCTTGTTAATGATGGTTCAAAAACTCTCGTGGGGATGCCTATGGTTCCCGGCGCAAAAGTAGAGGCGGTGCTTGAAGAGGAAGGGAAAGGCAAAAAAGTTACCGTTATCCACTATCGCCAAAAGAGTCGCTACTTCAAAAAGAATGGCCATCGTCAGCTTTTTATGAAAGTAAAAATTGGCGCAATCAAATAAAACTAAAAACTGAAAACGAAAAAATAAAAAACTAAATACACGAAGGTCTGACCTTGGAGAGTGGGGCATTAATGTCAGACTTTCGTGTATTTTCTTCTCTTCTTATTCCCAACTCAAACTAGAATAATTTACCTCCTAATAGGGGAGTTGTTTTGTCAGGGGTGACTAATATCACCCTCCCTTCCTTATCAGGGACGCCGAGGGTTAAAACC
>JACQCY010000009.1 GCA_016201355.1 Candidatus Yonathbacteria bacterium
ATCCAGAGCGGATCGTCTATCGAAGCATATCAAAGTTCGTCGGTTGCATACGGCGAGACTTGCGTTTCGGAGATGCGGAAGTGCGACAATGGAAAGCTCTTCGGATCATACACGAACGGAAGCTGCAAGGTCACCGAAGGAGAAAGCTGTTCGCTGGAAGGGACTACGATAAAAAGCGGAAAGACCATCACGGCATACAAAGACGCGACCGTTATGCTGGGTTCAGGAACTTCCTGTTCTTCGGAAACACGCCAGTGCGACAATGGAACACTTTCAGGTTCTTATGCAAACAAGAGCTGTGATGTCATTTACTACAATACAAACTTGTTAGGAGATGACGGGAACCTTAAGTGTGTTTCAGCAAGTGATTATTTGAATAAAAGCACTAATCCTGATTGTACCTGCAGAACGGAAAGGTTACAATCAAGCAATATTTGTACATTCAATAGTTGGGCGCATGCGGGAAATAACTACTATGAATGCCATTACACATGCACCCTCCCTCCTCAAAAGGCCACCTCTATCCAGATTGCAAATTGCACACTCAGTTCCGACGGGATAATCAACTGTACCCCGTAATATGAGAAACTAAGGCCTTGCCTTTGTAAATTCCAAGAGTGCAAGCCAATCCGCAAGGGTAATATCTTCCGCGCGGGCGTTTGGCGCGATTCCCGCTTGAGAAAGGATGGCGAGCGTTTCCTTTCCGAATAGTTCTTTTAGATTTCCCGCGAGCTGTTTGCGTTTGTGGGCAAAACCTGTTTTCACTATTTCAAAAAATCGTTGTTCTTCAGCATCATTTTTAAAATGTTTGTCGGATATGTTTTCAATCGAAACGACCGCGGAATCCACTTTTGGCGCGGGAGTAAAGTACCGCGCGGGAACTTTTTTTACGATACGCGGAGCGCCATACGCTTTTACCGCAAGAGAAAGAATGCTTTCCTTGCCGTCACGCGCGACAATGCGATCAGCAACTTCTTTTTGGAGCATCAAGACCATTCGTTCCGGTTTTTTTTGCATCTCGAGAAATGTTCGCAAAATGTACCCCGTGAGATAGTACGGAATATTGGCAATAAGTTTGTAGCTCGAACCCAAAGAGAGTCCTTGTGTCCCCTCGGTGATATCCTCGTGGACGAGCGTGAATTGTCCGCGCGCAATTTCATCAGAGAACTTTTCCGAAAGGAGAGGAATCATCCGGTCGTCTTTTTCAACGGCGACGACTTTTGCTCCTGCTTTAAGAATCTCCTCCGACAAAAACCCTTTCCCCGGTCCTATTTCAAGAATGGTATCGGCAGGGAGAATCTCCGAGGCGCGCACGATGTCTCGAGCCACCGTCTTTGAATTTAAAAAATTTTGCCCGAGTGATTTTTTTGCGCGCATAATAATATAATTATTGCTTACCCCCATTATACCTTTTTCGCGCCAATCTCTTATATATGGAGGTGCGACCTCCATATCCCTTTGTTAATCAAGGCGAATTGTTGGTTCTCGGTCAATACCACAATCACCCTCTTCTCGTTCTATGTGTTCATCGTTAATATCTAAGAGGAACTCAGAAGGAATGTTCACTTGGCGTTGTCCGAAAATGGCGCGCACGGACGCATGAGAAAGATAGAGTTTTTCTTTGGCGCGCGTAATTGCCACATAAAACAGTCGGCGCTCCTCTTCCTCGTCTTCTTTTGAGACCTCCCCTGCCCCTATTCGGCGATGCGGAAAGAGATCTTGTTCGAGTCCCGTCACGAACACATAGGGAAATTCGAGTCCCTTCGCGGCGTGAACCGTCATCAATTTTACCGCGCTTTCATTTTTCATTAAAGAATCCTGATCGCTTGAAAGCGCCGCATCCTCTAAAAGTTTTTCAACCGCTTCCTCGGGGGGAAGAATATTGTATTTTGAAGCGAGTGTCACTAATTCGTGAATATTTTCGAGGCGTTCCGCATCCTCATCTCGCCCTGTCTTGAGAGATGCCTCAATACCGGATCTTTCAGAAATAAATTTAATAATATCGGAGGCTTTTTCCGTAGATACGTATTCTTTTATATCACGAAGAAGATTCCAAAATTCAGTGACCCGTTTTTGCGCTGCAGGAGGAAGGCCATGCTCGTCCTTGGCGAACATTTTTGCGAGGGTGCTTTTGCCGATACCGCGGGGAGGACAATCAATGATGCGCTTGATGTCCGATAGGCTGTTGGGGTTTTGTGAAGCGCTAAGATACGAGAGAATGTCTTTTACTTCTTTGCGCTCAAAGAAACGCACGCCGAGCACTTGATACGGTATTCCCATAACGAGAAACGCTTCTTCGAGCACGCGCGATTGAAAATTTGCTCGGTAAAGGACAGCGATATTTTCAGGAGCCGTTCCGCTCTCAATGATGTTTTTAATTTTTTCTCCCACAATACGCGCTTCTTCGCCTTCATTATAACTTTCAATAAGTCCTATTTTTGCTCCTTCCTTATTTTTTGTAAAAAGATTTTTTTCTGCGCGGATCGTATTTTTTCTAATGACATCATTTGCAACCGAAAGTATTGTTTGTGTGGAGCGATAATTTTCTTCAAGAAGAATCGTGCGCGCTCCCGCATAATCCTTTTCAAAATTTAATATATTTTGAACATTTGCTCCGCGCCAGCTGTAAATATTTTGGTCGCCATCCCCCACGGCGCAAATATTTTTTGCGGGACCTACGAGCAGGCGCGTGAGCTCGTGTTGCGCGCCGTTGGTGTCCTGATACTCGTCAATGTGAACGAATTTCCATTTTGACTGATAGTATCCTCTAATTGTTGGGTTTTCGCGGAGGAGAATGACTGTTTTTAAAATGAGGTCATCAAAGTCGAGAGCCTTTTCCCGTTTAAGAAAATTTTCATAGCGTTCCCAGACGGAAGAGACGATCGTAGGAAAAAAACTATTGCCCGCGCTTGCGCGATATTCTTCCATCGTGACAAGATTTCCTTTTTGGCGAGATATGATACTCCCCATACGATCGGGAGAAAATTGTTTTGAATCAATGCCCTGCTCTTTTACCGCTTGCTTCATTAAAGTTCCCGCGCCACTTTTATCAAGAATCGCGAAGTTTCTCGTAAGTCCGAATTTTTCCGCGTGGGCGCGAAGAATATAAACACCGAGCGAGTGAAATGTTCCCATAAAAGGAAGCGCGTCTCCGTAGCGGATTCCCGTCTTAAAGCCATATTTTTCTAAAAGTTCACCAATGCGGTCGCGCATCTCTTTTGCAGCTTTATTGGTAAAAGTGACGGCAAGGATTTCGCCGGGGGCAACACCTTCTTTTATGAGGTGGAGTATTCGGTGGGTGAGAGTGCTCGTCTTTCCTGTCCCTGCGCCAGCGATAATAAGAAGAGGACCGTCCTTGTGGACAACCGCTTGTCGTTGCATTTCATTGAGAGCAGATAGATGTTCCATTGTGACTTGAATAGAAAGTAGGTTGAATACTTTGAATTACGAAACGATATCGGAAAAGGCGTTTCGTAATTCAAAGTAAATAGGCTTATGGACTCAAATCTCTCGCGGTCTTCCGCAGATAACTTTTCAAAGATTTTCAAGGTGAGAGATTTTAGAATCATATCACCAACTTTTGAGATTATCTCGTCCTGCGCTTCTTCGGGAAGCGTCTCTATTTCAAGTTCTTTTATGAGTATTGCGCGAATTTCTTGATTTTTCATTATTTTTTCTGGTTGCTAAAGATCGTATTGATTATTCGCATGAGATAGTCTTCGGTATTTTCTTTTGAGTTGGGGCTTATTTTCGTTTGTTCTAACGCCTGAGATAAATATTTTTTCATTGTGGTCGTTGCGGTATAATTTTTAATACCAAAATACGATGAAGGATTTTTCTGCGTTTCACTTGGGTGTGCCCCTAAGATATCTTCCACGGTCTTTTTTGAAAAACCATCAACAGGGTCTATCCAGTGAGGCGAATCCACGCCTGCGCGCGCTCCAAATCCTAAAAATCCCTTTTTACCAAACAGTATATCGAGGTGGTGAAGAAGAATTTTGCGCGCAAAAGGAGAAGCAAGACGACTCTCTTTTGTTTGTTTCGGGTGAGGATTGCTGGTGAATAAGTTTCGGAGAGTTTTTCTCAAAGAGTATCGTGACTCTGGGATGTGGTCGCCGTCATTTAAGAGGAGAGGGCTCTTCCCCGGTTTTAAGGTAAATGCGGGGATAATCTCTTTTTTCTTTGTATTTGCGTTTGCTCCTTTACTTTTTTCTATTACGCGACTCATTTGCAAGAGCAGATTTTTTGTCGCTTTGGCATAATCATATTCTTTTATTTGCTGAGGAATATCCTTTTTAAGATCTTGTTTCGCTTCCTTTTTGACAAAGGCGACTCTTTTCTCCGGAGATGTTTTTGCGCGGTCTTCTTCAAGCTTCTTTTTCTCGGGGAGAGGCGTCTTTTGAATTGGTCTATGAGTTTTTCTATACTTTTCTTGGTCAACGATTGCCTGTTTATGGGTGTATGAAATTCCCTCGTCGCGTACTGGGTCGCGCTTTTTCATCAGGCCTTCGTTCCTCTTTTCCTTTTTCAGTTTTTCAGCTTCTTCTTCTCCGGTATGGATGTTTACTGATTCGTCAAGAACATGGTCGTGGGTAAAATTTTTCTTGGCAATCTGCGCTTCATAAAAAGCCCGTTCCATTTTTTGCGTATTTTCATAGATGGCAGCGCTCGCGCGGTTTGCTTTTCCCATCGCTTTCATATTTGACGGGTCTTTTGCGAGCGCGGTTTCCGATTTTTCGCGAACCGCGAGAGCGCTCCTCTTTTCCTTTTTGGCAATGTTCCATTCGTTGATGATTTTTTGGATCTTTTTTTGATCATCAGAGAGGATCACTTCGGGGATTATTCCGTTTATTTCGTTTAGTCTTTTTTGGATATTGAGGATATTTTTTTTAATGAGCCCCCGCGCTTCTTCGGATAAATTGTCTTCCTCTGCTTCTTTTTCGCGGATACGGAGATCGGCAAGGTCAGCAAGGAGCTCCTCTTTATTTTTTTTGATTTTTTCGAGATCGTGGTCTGTTCTCTGGACATCTCTTATGGCTTCAGCAATGGACTGTTTTATCGCAAGAGGGTTGCCTTTGTTCCTCAACCCTCCACGAGGAGATTTTTGAAGGGCGCCTTTTGGAGAAGATGGTGCATTTTTTGTGTACATTTTTTCTTTATGTCTATGAGTTAAAGGGTATGAAAAATGAAACAGGTCGCCCTTCTTATTCTAATACACATCATTATTGCACATTTTCAAGGACGAGTAAAAGAAAATTGTCTTTCTTTTTGCGTTTCTCTACTATTTTCGTTATCCACAGCCTATTTCACACCCCCTTCATCTTTTAGTGGATTTGTGCTATCCTTTAGGAAGTCTTGGGGATTGGCCCTAACACTTTCCGAATCGTTGATATTCCTTGAAATGACCGCATTTCCCGATACGATACCTAACCTCTCGCTTTATTTATACTCACTTTAAGGACCCTGGTTTTGTGCGCGTTTTAAAAAATCAGGCGAAATACGCATATTTTTCAAGGCTCACAAGTCTCGGGCTTCTTTTGGCGTTCATCGCTGTTTTTTCTTTTCCCGCGAAAGCGGAAGCTAGTTTCTTTGGTGCGGTAGCCCGTTTCTTTTCTTCAAATCCTTCTTCGTCTGAAGCGACAAAGGAGACGAGGACTTCCCAGACTTTCCCCCTTCTTGAGGCGGCAGTCAATATCGACCCCAATCCCGCAAAAGGAGGAGGAGATATCACGGTCGTAGATGGGAGCGCTCTTCTCTCGGAGCTGGGACCATCAGGATCCATTGCCGATATTGAGTTGAAAGATCATCAGGGAGAGGTAAGCACTTATGTGGTGCATAAAAATGATACCCTTGCGCAGATCTCCGATATGTTCAATGTAAGCGTGAATACTATTGTGTGGGCGAATGATCTTGACCGCAAAGTACCACTCCGCGAAGGGCAGACGCTCGTCGTTCTTCCTATTGATGGCGTTCAGTATGTCGTTCAAAAAGGAGATACGCTTAATGGTATTGTAAAAAAATTCCACGCGAACGCTGATGATATTATTTCTTTTAATGATTTAGGCGCAGATCAGGTTCTTTCTGTCGGGCAGACGATCATTATCCCTGATGGTATTGAAAATTCTTCGAGAAATTCATCATCGTCGAACACCAGCCCTTCCCCTCGCATAACCACCCCTTCATATAGCGGGTATTACACAAACCCCCTTCCCATGGGACACAAAACACAAGGACTCCACGGATACGCGCATAATTCTATCGATATCGGGGCTCCCGTCGGGAACAGTATCCTTGCCGCGGCCGACGGTGTTGTTATCGTAAGTCAATTCCGTCCATCGGGGAATCCATGGTTTGGCGGGTATGGCAATAATGTGATGATAAAGCACCCAAACAGCACTCTTACGCGTTATGGACATATGAGCGTTGTGTATGTTTCCGAGGGAGCGCATGTTAGCAAAGGGCAAGTCATTGGAGAAGTTGGTTCAACAGGAGATTCATCCGGTCCGCATCTTCACTTTGAGATTCGTGGCGCAAAAAATCCATTTTAGGTATTTTTGTAGATTCAAGAATATAATGCAACACCTGTTGTCTTAAAGAATACCTCAACTGGCGTAAGTCCGCCATGTCGTTTGCGTGGCCGTGTGTTGATTAGATATTCGACGCGCTCGATCTCATCATCGGAGACTTTGCTCCAG
>JACQCY010000043.1 GCA_016201355.1 Candidatus Yonathbacteria bacterium
AGATGGGAAATATGCGCTTGCATAGGAGACAGAATAGGGAATACAGAAAACCCGCCTAAAGGCGGGTTTTCTGTATTCCCTATTCTGTCTGTTTGGGGTATGATATTCACATATGACTTTTACGCAATCTCTCGCAAATCTTTTTTCAGAGACAATTTCCATCTTTTCTTTTCTTTTTGATTACTTTTTCTATTGGGGTCCTATTATTTTTGGTTTTATCTTTTGGGGTGTTTGGATAAAATATGCGCAAGCAAAATGGAGATCGGGAATGAAGTGGGTAATGCTTGAAATCAAGGTGCCGAAAGAGATTAATAAGTCCCCCGTCGCTATGGAGATCGTTCTCGATTCGCTTTACCAAAGTGGCCGTGGAGAGTGGTGGGATTGGTATTGGAAAGGGCGCGTGCGCGACTGGTTCTCCCTTGAAATGGTTTCTCTTGAGGGGCATATCAAGTTTTTTATCCGCACAACAGTGACTTATAAAAATATCATTGAAGCGCAGATCTACGCGCAGTATCCCGATGTGGAGATCTACGAAGTTCCCGACTATACGCGCTATGTGGATTACCATGGACTCGGAAGCGCGTGGGAGATGTTTGGCGCTGAATACACTCTCTCCAAGCCAGATCCCTATCCGATCAAAACTTATATTGATTATGGTTTGGACAAAGAGGGGATCAAAGAAGAGTTCAAAATAGATCCACTTACATCTCTCATTGAACACTTGGGCTCCATCGGCAAAGGAGAACAGCTTTGGATACAGATTCTCCTTAAAGTTCCAGAGAGCCGCTACCGTAAGGAAGATGGGACAAAAGGCGACTGGAAGGATGAGGGGAAAGATCTTATCGCAAAACTTATGAAGCGCAATGAAAAGACTCCAGAAGGATGGACCAAGCTCTATATGACGACAAAGGGTGAGCAGGAAACCATTGCCGCGATAGAACGCAGTATGGCAAAATACGGCTTTGATTGCGGTATCCGCTCAATCTATATTGCCAAGAAAGAAAATTTTGACGGCAGGCAAGCAAAAGCGCTCAGCGGATTGTTTAGACCATTTTCTTCAGGCACCTTGAATGGTTTTAAATACCTTATCCAATCAATTGGCCCTGATTTTCCGTGGCAACATCACATTACCTTTGAGGATTTTGTGCTCCTGCCGCGTATCTTCTTTAAAAAAGGAGAGCGTTATGCAGAATTACGCAGAAAGCATTTTGACGCATACAAGCACCGCTCGTGGTTCTATTTACCACGCAAACTAAAGCCGTTCGTTCTCACGACTGAAGAAATCGCAACCATTTTTCATTTCCCCGGAGGTGTTGCGCAGACACCTACCTTTGGGCGTATTCCTTCACGCAAGAGCGAAGCGCCAGTTAATTTGCCAACCTAGGGTAGAAAATAGCAAGTAGAAAGTAGAAAGTAGAAGGATAAAAGATAATAAATTATGGACCAGATAATTCCAGAAAATGATAAAGAGACCTCTTCGCAAAATAATTCGTTGTGGGCATTGCTCGGAATCACGACGCGAAAAGAAAAGATTTTTTTCGGCTTGGTCCTTTTGGGGACGCTTTTTGTTGCATTTCTTGCTTTCTTTTTTACTTCACCGTCTTTATTCCCTTTGGGAGAAATCATTACTGTAAAGAAAGGGTCTTCTCTTGGCGAGGTTTCATTTTCCCTTAAGGAGGGGAAAGTGATCCGTTCTCAAACAGCTTTTGAATTATGTATGCGTTTAATAGGAGGAGACAAGCATGTGGTAGCGGGGGATTATCTCTTTAAAACTTCTCTTGGCGCGTGCTCTGTCGCATCAAGGATAACAAAAGGAATCTCGGGCATACCTTCCGTGCGCGCAACGATTCCTGAGGGAACGACAAACCAAGAGATTGCCAATATTCTCACGCCCTTTCTTTCAAAATTTGATGCAAAAATCTTTCTTGACCGCGCGCGCGAACAAGAAGGGTATCTATTCCCCGACACCTATTTCTTTTTTGCAGGCGCGGAGGCAGACGATGTTATAAAGATGATGGGGGATGAATTTCAAAAAAAGATCGATCCATGGAAGCCACTCATTGAGGAAACAAAACACTCTCTTCGCGATAGTATTATTATGGCGTCAATCATAGAAAGAGAAGCAAAGACAGAAGATGACCAAGCGCTTGTGTCAGGTATCCTCTGGAAGAGAATAGAAATGGATATCCCCATCCAAGTTGACGCTCCCTTCTACTATCTTCTTGGCAAGACATCAAGTGAGCTTACTCAGTCTGACCTCGCTATTAAGTCCGCGTATAACACCTATAAAAACAAAGGTCTCCCTGCCGGGCCGATTGGAAATCCCGGACTTTCGGCAATACGCGCGGCGGTTCGCCCAAAAAAATCATCCTATCTTTATTATCTTTCGGATGAACAAGGGACAATACATTATGCGACTTCTTTTGAAGAGCATAAGGCGAATAAGGCAAAATATCTAAGATAGAATATTGAATATAGAATGTTGAATAGGGAATGGGCGCTGAGCCATGTATTTGTTCAACATTCAACATTCAGCCTTCGATATTCAACCTATGAAAATACAGGAAAAATCAAGAAAATCTACTCGTGCCATAGTAAAGGGTGACACGGTTGGCAAGCGGGTATATGTCGCTCTGTCAGGCGGGGTGGATAGTTCGGTTTCTGCAACGCTCCTTCAAAAAGAGGGGTATGAAGTTACGGGAGTTTTTATAAAGGTGTGGCAACCGGATTTCTTGCCATGTTCGTGGGAGGCGGAAAAACGGGATGCGATGAGGGTTTCAGCGCATTTAGGTATCCCGTTTCTCGTTTGGGATTTTGAAAAAGAGTACAAAAAGTTTGTTGCGGATTATATGATACGCGAATATAGAGCTGGCCGAACTCCCAACCCCGATGTGATGTGTAATAAAGAAGTAAAATTTGGGGCGTTCTTTCGTCGCGCGATGAATCAAGGCGCGGATTTCGTTGCGACGGGACACTATGCGCGGAAGCGCGAACGAAAAACGAAAAACGAAAAACGAAAAACTTTTGAGTTGCTTTCAGCAACAGATCTAGATAAAGATCAGTCGTATTTTTTATGGACGCTCGGGCAAGAGCAATTATCCAAAACATTTTTCCCGATAGGTGGATTTAAAAAATCAAAAGTTCGCGCGCTTGCAAAGAAATTTAAGCTTCCCGTGGCGGAGAAAAAAGATAGTCAGGGGCTTTGTTTTGTTGGGAAGCTCGATATGAAAGACTTTCTCACGCATTTTATAACAGAAAAAGAAGGATCCGTTCTCAATGAATCGGGCGAGCAGATTGGCACCCATCGTGGCGCTTATTTTTACACCCTTGGTGAACGGCATGGATTCACTATTGCAAAAAAAGGAGCAGATGATACTCCCTATTATATCGTTGCAAAAGACCTTACCCACAATACTATTACGGTCGCTCATCGCGTGAAAGATACTCTCGTATGCGCGCGCAAGGAGGTGCAAATATCGCAAGTGAATTTTTGTACGGGAGTTGCTCCCTCTCTTTCAAAAACATACACAGCACAGGTTCGCTACCACGGCGAGTCTTATCGGTGCCGTCTGCACACACCTGACGATAAAAATTTTTCTCTTTATTTTGAAAAATCTGTTATGGTTGATGCCGGCCAGTCGGTAGCGCTGTATGACGGAGACGAGTGTGTCGGGGGTGGGGTGGTAGAGGGACAGAAAATAGAAAGTAGTAAATAGAAAGTAGAAGAGGGAATGGGAAATAGAATTTTTGAATTTATTCTACTTACTATTTGCTATTCTTTCCTTCTACATTCTGCTCATTTATGCGATAATTAAAAAACGATGGATCAAAAAGAGCACGAAAATATCGCATGGGTTATAAAGACCTCGGGGGAACGAGAGCAATTTTCTTTTCAAAAACTTCGCCGGTCACTCGTGCGTTCGGGGGCAGATGACGAGACAGTCAAAATGGTAATCGACCATATTACCCCCGAGCTAAGGGACGGAATGAAGACATCGGCGATTTATAAGCATGCGTTTTCTATACTCAAAAAGACAAAATACCCCGTAGCGGTGCGCTACTCACTTCGCAAAGCAGTTCTCGAGCTTGGACCGAGCGGTTTTCCTTTTGAGAAATATGTGGCAGAAGTATTAAGACGCAAGGGGTACACCGCGCGTACAGGAGTCGTTCTCCCGGGGTTTTGTGTGTCGCACGAGGTCGATGTTTTTATGGAAAAAGATGAGAAACATATCTTTGTTGAATGTAAATTTCACAATCAGCAAGGAATTAAAAGCGATGTAAAGATCGTACTTTATATATATGCGCGGTTCTTGGATCTCCAGAGAGGACATAATGCAAAAGAAGAAAATTCTTCGCCGATGGTGCACGAAGGATGGCTTGTTACCAATACAAAACTCACCCACGATGCGATAGCCTATGCCCGTTGTGCCGGGCTCACGGTCATTGGTTGGGATTACCCGGAGCAAGGAAATCTCCAAGACCTTATTTTAGAAACAAACGTGCATCCGCTCACCTTTCTTTCTTCGTTGTCGGCGCAAGAAAAGACAGCTCTTCTTGAGGAGGGCATCGTTATGTGTCACGCGCTTAAAGAGGACCCGTCTCTTTTGCGCGCGCGCGGATTTTCCGAGGAAAAGGTAAAACGAATTATCAATGAGGCCAATAAAGTGTGTCTGGGGTAGAAAATAGAATATAGAAAGTAGAAAATAGAAGTAAAATTTATTATTTAGAATTTTTCCTATGGATACTATTCATTATCTAGTGTATACTATGAAAATAATAACAATATGGATATAGTAACACTATTTTCGGCTCAAAATATTGAAATAGGATTAAAGCTCCTCGCGGCGCTCTCTTTAGGTATGTCCCTCGGCATCGAGCGCGCGCTTGCGGGAAAGACGGCAGGAATGCGTACCTACGGACTTGTGACGATGGGAGCGGCGCTCTTTGTTATCATTGGAGTCATTGCCGCTGGCGGGTTTGATTCTCTTGAAGCGACCACAGAGTCCCTTCGTCTTACGGGGCAAATCATCGTGGGTGTTGGATTTCTTGGCGCCGGACTTATTATTTTTAAAAATTCAAAAGTAAGCGGTGTCACCACGGCCGCAGGCATATGGGTATCCGCAGGCGTGGGTATGGCAATAGGGTACGGTTTCTATTCGCTCGCGGTAATTTCAACAATTCTCATACTTTTTGTATTTACGGGACTTTGGTATATAGAGAATAAATTAAAGACATTGATCCACGAGGAAGAGGAGGATAAGGATGTGGTATAAAGTAACTTTATGGATTCTCGCGAGATCAGGACTAGATTCTTAAAATTCTTTGAGAAAAGGGGACACGCGGTTATTCCGTCGACTTCTCTTGTTCCAGAAAACGATCCATCCGTGCTTTTTAATACTGCGGGAATGCAACCACTCGTACCGTATCTTATGGGGACACCGCACCCACGAGGCGCGCGTCTTGTGAATAGCCAGAAATGCGTGCGCACGCAGGATATTGATGAGGTTGGGGACAAGACGCACGATACTTTTTTCGAAATGCTCGGCAATTGGTCGCTCGGAGCCTCCGAAAAGTCTGGCGACCTCGGAGCAAGTTATTTCAAAGAGGATGCGATAAAGTGGAGCTATGAATTTTTGACTTCAAAAGAGGAAGGGCTTGGTCTTGATAGAGCGCGTCTCTATATCACGGTATTTGAAGGTAATGACGATGCTCCATGCGATAATGAAGCGTTTGAAATTTGGAAAAAATATGTGCCCGAGAGTCGCATTTATTTTATGTCAACAAAATCAAACTGGTGGAGCCCGGGGGACAACGGACCTTGCGGTCCTGATTCGGAAATGTTCTACGATGTAACCCAAAAAGGGCTCGGCGACCTAAGCAAAGAAGAATATATGAAGGCGGATGACCGTCAGGATGTCGTCGAGATATGGAACGATGTCTTTATGGAATATGAGAAAAAAGACGGCAAAGTCGTCGGAAAGCTTGCAAAGAAAAATGTAGACACGGGTTCGGGGCTTGAACGGGTCGTTATGGCGGTGCAGGGCAAGGACAATGTATTTGATACCGATCTTTTTGCGCCACTTATGCAAAAGATCAAAGATATCGCTGGGGGTGAGATAAAAGATATCCGCGCGGCGCGCATTGTTGCAGACCATATTCGCACTTCGGTTATGATGATTGCGGACGGGGTGCTTCCTTCAAATACTGATCGTGGCTACATCCTTCGCCGTCTCCTTCGTCGCGCGGTGCGTTATGCGGATGTCCTCGGTATTCCCCACAATATGCTTGCCGAGCTCGTGCCAATTGTCGTGGAGAAATATAAAGGAATCTATGACAATATGGCGGATATAAATGGCATCATTGCCAAAGAAATAATGGATGAAGAAAATAAATTTAGGAAGACGCTTGAGCGGGGATTAAAAGAGCTCACGCATATTCTCAAAAAAGGAAAAGTTTCTGGCATTGATGCTTTCACTCTTTTTTCAACCTACGGTTTTCCTATCGAGATGACCGAGGAAATCGCCACCGAAGAAGGTGAAACGGTAAATCGCGCGGAATATAATGATGAATTAAAGAAACACCAAGAACTTTCACGCAGAGGCGCAGAACAAAAATTCAAAGGAGGTCTCGCGGATACGAGCGAGATGGCGGTAAAGTATCACACCGCGACACATCTGCTTCACCAAGCGCTCAGGCAGGTTTTGGGTGATACGGTTCTACAAAAGGGTTCAAATATTACCGACGAACGACTTCGTTTTGATTTTTCCTATGCGGAAAAGATGACCGATGAGCAAAAGAAAGCGGTTGAGGATATTATCAATACAAAAATCGCCGAGGCGCTTCCGGTAAATTATGAAGATGTTCCGATAGAAGAGGCGCGTCGTCGTGGAGCAATGGGACTCTTTGGCGACAAGTATGAAGAGATGGTGCGGGTATATCAGATAGGCGAAGGCGACCATAAATTCAGTCTGGAAATTTGCGGAGGGCCCCATATTTCAAATACGAGCGAACTTGGGCATTTTTCTATAAAAAAAGAGGAGTCGGTCGCGCAGGGGATTCGGCGCATTAAAGCAGTTCTCACTTAGCCTAAGATAAGGTATAATAATAAGACAATGGAAAAGATGAAATGGGAAATGTCGAATGAAATAAAGCTCCCCAAACATAGCTCCCGTGCTACCCCGCTTGAGGCAGATAAGTTTTTTAATGAGAACCCTTCTCAAGAGGAAATACCAGTACAATCCTTGAAAGATTTTGAAGAGACACCTACCGATAGAAATAGCGTAGAAAAGAGGGCAATAAAAGAATTGAACGATGCGCGAGAAAAATTCGCTTTTGCTAACGAGGAGAAAGACCCTCAAGAATATGCGCGGATTAGCGCGGAATATAGATTCAAAGTAGAAAAGGAAAAAGATTTCATTATTAAACACAAAAAATTAACCCTCGAGATAAAAGGACTTTTTGAAAAAGAGAAGGGAACATATAAAAAGTTAAATTTCGAAGAAGTTCAATATGAATTGGATAAATACATAAAGGGAACAGTCGTGCCCCATTTTGCGGTTGTTGAAGCGGCAAAGATTCAAGAGGCGCGAACAGAGCCATCGTTTATTGAGAAAATGAAAGATTCAAAATGGGGGAGTTTTGCAGGCAAAATGATTGATGGATATCGTAAAATGCCGTGGCAGAAAAAACTATTGGTTTCGGTGGGTCTTGGTGTAGCAGGTGTTGGCGCGGGAATGGTCGGAGGCACCTTTGGTATTGCGGTGGCGGGGATTTTAACGGGAGGAAAAGGATTGCAGAGACTTTTTAGCGGCGCAGGCACTGCTGTTGGGCTTGATGCTTATATGCAAAAAAAGCAACAGGAGTGGATGCTCAAGAAAGGGTGGGGCAAAGATAGGCATGAATATGTTTCAAAACAGATAGCTTTAATGAGCGAGAAGATGAGGAGTGGAGAGGTGGTGGACAAGGATATAGAAGAACGATTAAAAGAACGCGAAAGAATAGAAAAGGGAAATGAGATACGGAGAACAGGCCTAGCCGCAACCGCGGGAGTGCTTGTAGGTTCTGGAGCCGCATTTCACGCGGTAAGAGATACACTTCATTTTGCAGATGATTATTTGGGGGTAAGTGATTATTGGGGCAAAAAAATAGGAAATTTGTTTGGAGGTCATATGAAAGTGTCCACTGAACACTCTCCTGTGACAACGGGACATACTCCCACCGCGGAGACCATCTCGCCACCAAATATAAAACCAATTGAGTTAACAGTCGCTCTCGCGGACCAGAAGGCGCTATCATTGATGAATTTAGAAATAACCCTGATCTAGCAAAAAAGTTTGGCTGGATCGGAGGAAGCAAGGAAGAGCTTTCAAAATGGGCTGGTTCAAAGGCGCATATTTTGTGGGGTGAGAGTGCTCAAAAAGCGCTCCTTGATCCATCGGTGAAGCAAGAATTGGCAAAGCTCGGTTATCCTGAAACTGCCGAAGGTTATGCGAAAGCGATGACAAGAATAGGAATAGGCAAGGGTATTGTTTCTTTGGATATTGATAAAGGAAGTATTAAATTAGACGCTGAATATCTTAAAAATATCAAGAGTGCTATTCCCGCAGACAAAATTTCGTCATCTATTGAACCATTAGTGGAGGATATAAAAGCGCCGTCGGTTACTTTAGAAAAATTTGATTTCTCCGCAATCCAACAACAGATGGACACTCCCGAAGGTAAGCTTCGTGAATTACTGAGACCTTATGCAGGGAGCGTGAAAGGGCTTGATGATTTTATAAACAGGGAAGGTGGCACAGAAAAATTATTGAAAATGCCGGTACGGGATCTTTATGGTATAGAACAGGGATACCGTCCGGTGCAATTTGACCGTCTTTATGAGGGGTTGAAAGGAATCACCGGTGATGCGCGCCTTGATAGTAATGACACTTTGGAGGATGTCTTAAAAGAGATAGAGAGTAAAAAAATATTTCACGGCACCGCCGAGGAAATATTTAAAGGAGAAATTCCTCCTCATTTGGAAGTTAACCTATCTCATCATATAAGTACTGTCGTCGACTATATTAAAGATGACACTACATTAAAAGCTGCTACGAGATTTGCGAAGGTTGATTTGTCTAAATTAGAAGGGGTAAAGGAAGTTGAAGCAATAATGGAATTGCCGAAAGTGAAAATTGGCGGCCTCGTGCAAGGATTGACAGCCTCAAAGGTTTTTACAGAAGAAGAATTTAATTCAGCTATTAAGAAAATTGGGGGTATGAATAAGTTTTTGAGTTCAACATTTTCTGAGTTATCGGGTAAAGATCAATTGTTTAAAAAGTTTGCGGTTGAAGCATATCGTGTAAATGGGGCAAATGATATTTTTTTCAACAAGCGTACCGTAGAGGAAGCGATGAAGGGAATTTATTATAAACAAATATTTAAGGAATTATATTTGAGAGATAAATAGAAGGAAGAAGATACACAAACAATAGACCATAAACCATTATGAATAACGAAGAATTATTGATTAAAAATTTACTGATATCGCTTGGGGTGGAAGATGCCGACCATCAAGTGCAAGAAGAGACCGTGGCAATCTTTACTGAAACACTTTTGAAAAAAATGTTGGTAAGAATCCCCGATATATTATCTCCGGAAAAAAGAGACGAGTTTTTGGCAATTCAAGAAACAGGCAATGAAGTTGCCGTTGTGGATTTTTTAAGAGAAAATATCCCCGATTTTGAAAAGATGATGGAGGAGATAAGAGAAGAAGCGCTTGCGGAATTTAGGAATATTGCGGAAGAATTAACGAAATAGGGATTTATGCGTACGGGATACAAAATACTCCTTACAACAAGCCTTCTTGTAACCTTTGCCGATAGTCTCATTGGTCCTCTTTACACTGTTTTTGTTCAGAAAATAGGCGGTAGTATTTTAGATATTGGCTACACGGTGACCGTTTATAGTATTTTGACGGGGGTGCTTATTATCTTGGTTGGCAGAATATCTGATAAAATAGACAAAAAATCAGTTACTGTTTTAGGATTTTTACTCTTTGCAATCGGTAATTTTGGATACTTAATAATCACTAAACCATACCATCTTTTTATCTTGCAGGTAATCTTCGCTATAGGGAGCGCTTGTCTGTCTGCGCCGCTCACCTCATTGTTCGCTAAATTTATCAGCGAAGAGAACGCGGGTTTTCAGTGGGCTCTCGATAGTGGCGGGATAAAGATAATTGTTGGATTGTCAGTTCTTGCGGGCACTTTCATTGTTAGTAACTTTGGTTTTACGGTATTGTTTTTGACGATGGGGACACTCCAGCTTGTTTCAGCTGGGATACAGACGAGGTTGAAGATGTAAGAATAATAAACAGTGGTTCCTGATCTTAAAATCGCAATGCACCTATAACTACCAGTTAACCTATAAAACAAGCTGCATAAGTTCACATACATATGAGAATTCTCTACGGCCTAACAATGCCAAAAAATGAGAATTTTCAACAAATTTAGAAATACCAAAGGATTCATCTCGATGTATACTCATATTCTAAAAACAAAGAATATGAACGAAGAAA
>JACQCY010000048.1 GCA_016201355.1 Candidatus Yonathbacteria bacterium
AAAGTCAATGAGAAATTACAGGAATATGTGCGGTACTACAATACGGTGCGACCGCATACTTCTCTTGGTTTTGTTTCTCCGGAGGAGTATTATATGAAGAACCGAGAAAATTCTCATATGTAGTGAACAAATACAAAGAGTTGTATAAAAATATCCTCCCATGTTATAATAAAAAAAGGGAAAGTATCGTTTTTCATGAAAACTGAGTTGAACAGTTCTCATTAAAAACCAAGATTTAGTATTTTTCAGTAGGGGTTGGTGTTGAACGACTTTTATAAAAATACAAATTAAAATTGTTCTTTGCTCGATATACTGAGCCTCGCGAACCATTTAATAATACATGTTCGCGCACCAGATTGTTCTTTTTGCACATTCTCGTCGAGTGCCTTATGGCATCGGCTTTACATAGAAAAGGGTCATTGCTTGCAGTGACCCTTTTTCTAATTTCTATTATTATAGATAAAATTAAAAAACCCACTGACTATGTATACGATACTATAGTATCGTATACATAGTCAGTGGGTTTTTTATATACTTAAAATAAATCGTTCAAGGGCAATGTCTATTGGTTCGCCACCGCGATGCGCTTCGTGATAGAGCGTTACGATGTTTCGTGATAATGAAACTATTTCTTCCATCGTATAGTGCGATGCAAAAACACGCGTCTTTCGCGCAACAAAAGGATTGAGTCCGCAATCTGATTCTGCAGAATCATGTCGCTCAGTGTCAATTGAAACGCGACTTTTTGCCTGTTTCATCAGTGCAATATTTTTTATCGCCCAAAAGAGCGTTCCACTGATCTCTTCTGAGGAAAATCCCGCGCCTATCGCTCTCTGATACAAAACCCAAAGTTCTTTTTTATTGCGTTCACCGAGAGCATCTCCGAGAGAAAAAATATTAAAAGATGGGCGAGTATCATTTTTCCCCAGAGTATACTCAAAATATTCGGTAGCGGACGGGGCAAGGTCCTTTGCTATGTCTTTTGACAGTAATGGCTCAAAAACAAGAAAATAATTATCTGAATTTTTTAATAGTTCACCACAAGAAGCAAAAATTTCTTGTTCTTCTTTTTTTGCAAGAATATTATTAAAAATAAAGAGTGTTGTATCACCGAAAAGCCCTCGCGATGCGGACATCTCGCCAAGCATCTTTTCAGAGACATTTTCCTCTTGAACATCCTCAATATTCATCCCCGCAACAGAAAGCTTCTCGCGAAGCGCGCGAAACTTCGTTTGCCCTTTTTCTCGATCAGTACCGTGGATGATGTATAGCATTTTAAGTGAAATCCAAATTACCAAGAGTTTTATCAAGGACCGCCCTTGGGGAATGGTGCATTAAGGGCGGTCCTTGATAAAACTCTTGGTAATTTTTCATTTTAATTCTCCCCACCTTAAACCTCTTCATTCACCTTCACGGTGAGAGGTATAGGAAAATCTACCGCGTGCTCCATTGCATTTTTTATTATCATACGAACCCGCTCCACTTCGTTATCATTGACCTCATAGAGAAGCTCGTCGTGTATTTGGAGAAGAAGTCGCGCTTTGTTCAAAAGTCCCGCTTTCTCCAAATCATCGTGCGCTTTTTTCATCGCTATTTTTATAATATCCGCCGCCGTGCCTTGTAGGGGCGCGTTTGACGCTTGTCGTTCAGCGCTTGCGCGAATATAGGGGATAGCGGATTTTATTCCCGCAAAAGAACGCTTGCGTCCAAAATAGGTCGTCGTGAACCCGTTGTTCTTTGCGCGCGCTTTTACTTCTTCAAAATAATGAGCAATGTTGGGAAAAGTGATGAAATACTGATCATAAAATTCCTGCGCTTCAGCGCGGGTTGAGCCGAGATTTTCTTTGAGCGCACTGACCCCCATCCCATACACAATACCAAAGTTAATAACCTTTGCCCGACGGCGCATCTCAGAAGTAACTTCATCTTCTCTAACTTTAAAAACACGCGCAGCAACTGAAGTGTGCACATCCGCTCCCGACGAAAATACCCCTTCAAGTTCTTTGTCTCCTGAAAGCGCCGCGAGCACCCGCATTTCTATTTGAGAATAGTCAAAAGAGAGCATCGTTTTTTCTGGGGGGACGATAAAGGCCCTTCTCACATCTTCCCCATAATCGCCTCGCACGGGGATATTTTGAAGGTTTGGGTTTGTTGAAGACATTCGACCTGTTGTTGTTCCCGCTTGATTGAGCGTTGTATGCAAACGACCATCTTTTCCGATGAGATTTGGTAGATTGTCGACATAGGTAGAGAGAAGTTTTTGCAATTCGCGATAAAGCAAAATATCGTCAATGATAGGATGTTCTCCACGAAGTTTACTAATCTCCGACTCGCGCGTTGACCGCGCGCCACCCTCTGTTTTTTTAAGTTTCTTTGTTTGTAATCCAAGCTTATCAAAAAGCACTTCGCCAAGCTGTTTCGGCGAGTTCATATTAAATTCCATTCCCGCAGTTTCATAAATACGCGCGATAATGATGTCGAGCTTTTTATGATATTCAAGAGAAAGTTTTTTAAGATAGGGGACATCAATGAGAATGCCGTAATTTTGCATCTCTTCGATGATGGGGATGAGGGGAAGCTCAATATCTCGATACACTTTTTCAAGATTTTGTTTTTTAATCTCTGACTCGAGTACTGAAAATGCTTCTTTAAAAGTATTCTTGTGTGTTTGTTTTAAAATATCCTCAAGCGAAGGGGTGGTGAGCTCAGAATTAATGAGCCACAGCGCAATCTGCGCGCGCTTAAAAGAGAGGGGGTCAATAAGTTCTTCTTCTTTCTTTTCAAGAGATTGGGGAGCAGGAGCATCTCCCACAAGCTCTCGCACACGGTTACCCAGACCGCGAAATTCAAGCTCCGCAAAAAGCTTTTCCGCGTGCTCCACATCAAAATTTTCAATCCATTCTTTTGGTGGAAGAGAAAATTCCATAGGAGCATCACGCCGTACTGTTGCGAGTGTTTTTGAAAAAAGAGCTTCTTCTTCTCCTTCTTCAAGAAGTTTAATAATGCGAGGAGTTATTCCCGCGGCGCGGAATGCCCCATACTCTTTCTTGGCATCCTGCTTTAATTTCTTATAGATATTTTCAATAGACCCAAAATGAGTGATGAGCGTGGTTGCCGTCTTTTCCCCGATTCCCGCAATACCGATAATATTGTCCGAGGGGTCGCCACGAAGCCCTTTGTAGTCAGGCAAAAGTTTTGGCGCGAAAGAAAACCGCTCATTGACCGCTTTCTCATTGTATAAAATAGTGTCGTTAATCCCTTTTTTCAAAGTGTACACAAGTACACGGTCATCATCCACAAGCTGAAGTGTGTCCATATCGCCCGATGCAATGATGATACGGAGATCTTTTTCGTGTTTTGTCTTTTCCACGATAGTCGCAAGCAAATCATCCGCCTCAAATCCGGGAAGCTCATAGGCGGGAATGGAAAAAGCGGTAAAAACATCACGCGCGCGCTTTATTTGGTGAATGAGCGCATCCTCAGCTTTCGCGCGCCCTTGCTTGTATGCATCGTACGCTTGATGCCGAAAAGTCGGCTGGGGCAAATCAAAACACCCCGCAATATAATCCGGCTTGAGATCTTTGATTATTTTGAGGAGCATCGCTACGAGCCCGTAGGTTCCACCCGTCGGCTCGCCCTTGCTTGAAGTAAATTCTGGAAGCGCGTGATACGCGCGATGCAAAATAGCGTGTGTGTCTAACAGAATTAATGTTTTTGTTTCAGCATTCTTTTTCATATTATGCATTTATTATGCTCACCTCTTTTTGTAGATACAGAATTTTTAATGATAAATTTTAAATTCCAAATCAATTTTAAATGTTTAAAAATTTAGTAATTTGGATTTCATTTAAAATTTAAAATTTAAAATTTATAATTGACCTTCCTCACCCCCTCATCCACATACTCAAACGAAATCGTTATCATATCTTTTGGCATTGCGCTTGCGACTTGCTCCGGCCATTCGAGGAGGACAAGGTTCGCGGAGTCAGCGCACACACAATCCCAACCAAGCGGGGACATTTCGTCTCCTGATTCAAGGCGATACGCATCAATGTGAACAAGTTTTGAGAAACTCTTGCCAAAAATTGATTCCTGAGGAATTGCATAAATTTTTTTAAGTACAAATGTCGGACTCGTAATAACATCAGTGATACTGAGAACGCTTGCAACACTTTTTACAAATGCTGTTTTCCCTGCGCCTAAATTTCCTGAAAGCCCCACGACGGTCGCGTGGTCTTTGCGTGGCTCCGCCGAGAGCTTCCGCAGAAAATCCTCCGCAAAAACCCTCATTTCTTCCAAATTTTTTATTGTTTTTTTTCTACCTATCGTTACTTCCATAATCTATCTTACCATTTTAGGGTAGAATATTGAATGTAGAATATGGAATGAGTACACAGAAAACCCGCCTTTCGGCGGGTTTTCTGTGTTGTATTGAATTATTCTACATTCCACATTCAATATTCCATATTCCACATCTTACCCCTTTACCACAAACCGTCCGTAAATATTATTCCCCAAAAGGACAAGAACGAGGAGGAGAAGAACGAGGAGTATCCATCCGAAGAGCGTCGTGGGGAGGAAAGCCCCCGAGCCAAAGAGACTTGCGCCAAGAACCGAAGATTTCTCTATCTGTTCTCCGTGCTGTATCACATACGCGACCGCGTCACCCTGCGCGCCGGCACTATTGGTGTAAACCATATTGGCGGTTACCACAATGAGCTGTCCCTTGACAATACCCCGGTCCGCGGTAGCTGTTACAAAGACTTCTCCGGTATCGCCTTTTGCGAGAACGCCCACTTCAATATTGAGCGCATTGTCCGCTTTTGAGATAATTCCTTTATCTGCACTTACGATAGGCATAGACGATGGGAATACAACACGAAGGACAACATCTTTGAGATTTTGAGTGCTCTCATTTTTCCAAGTAACACGGTATCCGCGCTGTTCGCCACCGACAATAATCTCTGCGCCACCATCAATCGTAAGCGATACAAGTGATTTTGTTTCACCTCCAGTCGTTATAATCGTTGTATTTTTTGTTGTTGTATCTTTAGGAATATTGATTACCACCGTATTGTCAACAGGCGCGCTTGCGCTTCCCGCCGCAACAAAGTTCATAATTGTTCCATATCCTTTTCCGTAAGGATTTTCCGCAACAACACGATAATAGTATATTGTTCCTACGGTAAGCCCCGAGATAATGTCAGAGTGTCTAACCGAAGGAAGCGAACCAACATTAAATGTCTGCGTTTTATTTCCCAAATTTGTATTCGTACCCCATTCAAACCATGCATTTGAAGGCTGATTTGCGGTTGTAAAGACAAGACCATTGAGTTTCGCCTCGCTTCCTGCAAGCTCCGTTGCAAGAAGTGTCGTTGCCGAAGGAGCGGTAGAATACCCTCCCGTAAGAACATTATTTGAATAACCTGAAGAGAAGGACATAGCGTTGCCGTATACGGTTCCCTGTGAGTTGCGCGCTATGGCGCGGTAGTAGTAGGTTGTGTTAGGAATAAGTCCGGTTAGTGTTGCGCTATAGTTTGACGCAATGTACCCCTGCGCAAGCTTTTGCGTTTCGTTTCCAAAATTCTGTGAACCTCCCCATTCAAACCAGCGAGAAGTATCGGTCGTGCCATTGGGATCAACGAAACCATTGAGTACCGCAAAGTCTCCCGCAGTATCCGCATTGCGCGTACTTACCAACGGAAGCGTATTGTAATAATTTCCCCCACCACCGTATGAAGTAAAGAACGAGAGCGTGTTGCCATACACAATTCCTTGAGAAGTCTGCGCTACGGCGCGATAATAATAAGTTGTGTTAGCGGAAAGTCCCGAGAGTGTCGCCACAAAGTTTACCGGAGCGGTGCCATAGATATTTTGTGGTGTAGTATTCCCGAGCGATGCAGTCGTCCCATATTCAAACCATGCGGTTGCAGAAAGACCATTTCCATTTACGAACCCGTTCAAGAGAGCGGAGTTGGTAGTGATATTTGATGCAGTATTGGTCGTTACTAACGATTGCGTACCACCTGTTCCCGTACCGAACACCTGAAATGCAATCATTAAATTTCCTTGCGTGCTCCATCCGGGAGCGACACTGCCAATATTGATCCCCTGTCCCGTGAACGCATTATATCCCGTCTGCCCCAAAGGCAAAGCTTGAGACCCTGAAGTAGTCTGATTTGGACGCCATACGACATTGCCGTTAAAGCTAATGCTCTGGCTTGAAGAAAGGTTAACGAAAACAGTACCGGAAACCATCGGCGCATTATCCGCAACAACGGTTGCGGTAAATGATTGAACGAAACCCGCGCCCGTAGTCTGTGGAGTTACAAAGATGCGCACATTGGTAGCCGTATCAGGACCGGTATTGTGATAATACACAGCAAGATTCAAGGTATCTCCCGCATCCGCATTTGCTGTCGTTGACCACGACGCGCTCGATAAAGTCGGATTTTTAGTATAATTCCCCACACGAAGTGTCTGAAAATCAAGCGGGTCATTATTGAGCGCCGCCGCAAACGAAACCATAGGTACGGCAAAGACCGCTGTTACCGCAATCATCCCCACTATTTCTTTAATAATTTTTTTCATATAATTTTGAGAAATTATGTCGCGCAATCGTCCATTAAAGCGCGACGCTATTTTTAATGTTTATTAGGTCCATTCTCTTAATATTGAGAATAGACCTATTTTCAAATCTTCGACATAGAGTCAAAAACTTGAAAATGGTGGAACACGGGGATGAAAATACACCGTGTTCCACAAGAGGATTTACGGATAATACGGCACTGGCCCACCGATGCCAGGGCTTCC
>JACQCY010000041.1 GCA_016201355.1 Candidatus Yonathbacteria bacterium
AAAAGTGAGCGCAGTCATATAAATGAGTTAATTGAAGTAAACACACCTTATCATCAAAGGCATTATAAGTCAATGCCTCGCATTTAGACGACAATATTTAGGATTTTTCCGGGAACAAATATCACCTTCTTTATCTTTTTTCCGAGAGTCCACCGAGCAACATTCGGACGAGTCGACACAAGACCAAATACCATGTCCTCATTATTATTATCAAGTGAAACAATGACGGTATCACGCACTTTGCCATTTACCTGTACCGCAATAGTAACCTCACCGGTGATAATTTTATTATGATCAAATACTGGCCACGAAGCAAGGTGAATTGATTGTTTATTCCCTATCTTATGCCAGAGTTCTTCGGTGATATGAGGAACAAAAGGCGAAAGAAGGAGGAGAATTGTTTCATAAGAATTTTTCGTAATCATCTCTGATTTTTCCATTTCATTTACCAGCATCATAAGCGCTGATATTGCAGTATTAAGACTAAACACCTCAATATCTTCACCAACTTTTTTGATTGTCTTGTGAAGAATCTGCTCTATCCTGCCTTCGTCATTATTATCAGAAACCTTTTCACATAAACGCCATACGCGCTCAAGAAAACGACGAGGTCCCGCAATACTTTCGTCATTCCACGATTTCATATCCTCAAGAGGTCCGAGAAACATAATATGGAGGCGTAGAGTGTCCGCTCCATATTTTCCAATAATTTCATTTGGGTTAACCACATTACCAAGAGATTTTGACATTTTGCGTCCGTCAGAAGCGAGCACCATACCCTGATGGCGAAGCTTTTTAAACGGCTCGTTAAATTCAATATAATTAAATTTCTTTAATACTTTTGCAAAGAAACGAGCGTACATTAAATGAAGCACAATGTGTTCCGCTCCCCCCATATACATATCTACCGGAAGCCATTTCTTGAGATTTTCTTTTGAAGCAAATTCTTTGCTATTGCGCGGATCAACATAACGAAGATAGTACCAGCTCGAACACACAAAGGTATCCATCGTGTCCGCCTCGCGACGCGCTTTCTTCCCGCAAAGGGGACAGAGAACATCATTAAAAGATTTCGAATATTTGAGGGGTGATTCTCCGGTAGGCAAAAAATCAACATCTGTTGGCAATTTCACGGGCAAATCTTTCTCGGGAACAGGAACTTCTCCGTCTGTCTCGCAATAAATGATAGGGATAGGCGCGCCCCAGTACCGCTGACGGGAAACAAGCCAGTCACGAAGCTTATATTTCGTCACCCACCGCCCTTTTACAAAATCAGTGATTTTCTCTTTTGCATCTTCATTTGATACCCCGTTAAACTCTCCCGACATTACGAGGTTCCCTTTCCCTAGGTAAGCAGAATCAAGAACAGGACATATTGTTTTAGGATAATTCGGACACACGACCATTTTTATCGGTAGATTGTGTTTCTTTGCAAACTGAAAATCGCGTTCGTCGTGCGCGGGCACTGCCATCACCGCGCCCGTCCCGTAATGTCCGAGGACATAGTCTGCGACAAAAATAGGAATTTCTTCTTGATTTGACGGATTGATCGCTTTTATCCCTTTTAGGAGAACTCCGGTCTTTTCTTTATCGTCAGCCGTTCGCTCAAGATCGGTCCTTCTCTTCACCTGAACCAGATACTCCCTCACTTCTTCCTCGTTTTTCATCCCCCATTCTCCCCCATCGATCAATTCAGGCGCCACGACAATATAGGTCACCCCAAAAAGCGTATCGGGTCGTGTCGTAAAAACTTCAATGAATTTTGAATTTTGATCTGTAGTTTTTAGTTCTTCGTTTTTAATTTTAAATTTAATGATTGCTCCTTCCGACTTCCCGATCCAATTCCTTTGAGCAGTAATGGAAGATGATGGCCAATCAACATCATTGAGGTCATTGATAAGATCCTCCGCAAAATCGGTGATCTTGAAAAACCATTGCTCAAGATCTTTCTGCACCACCTCATTTTTACATCGTTCACAGATACCTCCCTCTGCTTGCTCATTGGCGAGCACGGTTTTGCACGACTCACACCAGTTTGATTTTGCTTTCTTTTTGTACGCAAGTCCATTTTTATAGAGAAGCAGGAAAAACCATTGCGTCCATTTATAATATTCAGGGCTCGAAGTATCAATCTCGCGCGTGAAATCAACAGAGAAACCAAGAGACTTTATCTGTGTTATAAAATTTTTTATATTTTGATGGGTACTGACATCAGGATGCACTCCCGTCTTAATAGCATAGTTTTCAGACGGCAGACCAAAAGCGTCCCACCCGATAGGATGAAATACATTAAACCTTTTCATTCTTAAATAGCGCGAGTAAATGCAAGTCGCCGTGTAGTTTTCCGTATGGCCGAGATGAAGCCCTTCGCCCGATGGGTACGGGAACATATCGAGGACATATTGTTTTGGTTTTGGAGAATCTTCGAGAGCGCGATACATTCCCGCCGCCTCCCATATTGCCTGCCATTTTTTCTCTATCGTTTTATGATTATACTTTTCCATAATAATTAGAATCTAGAAGCTAGAAAGTAGTAAATAGAATAAATTCAAAAATTCTATATTCTACTTACTACTTACTACTTACTATTTACTATTTACTATTTACTATTTACTACATCCCTAAATATTTCTTTACCTTTGCAATGATATCTTGTATCGGATTGTCTACCTTAACGAGACATTCATTGGCGCCAAGAACAAGCGCGCGTTCGTGGTCGCTTTGTTGCCAGAGATTGGAAAGAACGATGACGGGAATATTCGCAAGTTCCGGATCTTGTTTAATTTCTTTTAACACCCAAAATCCGTCTTTTTTCGGAAGGATGATATCGAGGAGGATAATATCCGGCTTTTCGGCGGTAATCTTCGCAACAGCTTCCTCTCCATCCATTGCAATAGAAGAAGCGATCCCTTCTCTCATAAGTTTGATCGAATACACTTTCGCTATATGTTCATCGTCCTCGACGATCA
>JACQCY010000042.1 GCA_016201355.1 Candidatus Yonathbacteria bacterium
AATTACAGGAATATGTGCGGTACTACAATACGGTGCGACCGCATACTTCTCTTGGTTTTGTTTCTCCGGAGGAGTATTATATGAAGAACCGAGAAAATTCTCATATGTAGTGAACTAATACATCTCCTTGGCTTTTCCGCTAGAATGTTTTAAACTAAAAGGAACTTGTTTCGTGTCTTCTTTTGGCTAGCGACTGCACTCACATATTAGACATTTGTTGGAGCTCGCACTCGCTGGCCAAAAGAGAATAGGAAATAACCTCATTTATGATGATTGAAGAAAATATAGTTCTTGCACCGATGACTACTTTTCGTATCGGAGGGGTTGCGCGTTTTTTTTGCGCGCGCGTAGTATTGAAGATTTGCAAAAAGCGATTGTTTTTGCAAGAGAAAAGAATATCCCGTATTTTATTCTCGGAGGAGGGTCCAATACTCTTGTTCCCGATGAGGGGTTTTTAGGGTTGGTTATAAAAATAGAACATACTGGGCTTGAGGTGGTTGATAAGGACGGCTACACGCAAGTAATAATCAGCGCTGGGGAAGTGTGGGATGAGTTTGTCTCCAAAATGGTGGATTTTGGTTTCTGTGGTTTGGAAAATCTTTCCTCTGTCCCGGGGACAGTTGGTGGCGCGATCGTACAGAATATCGGCGCGTATGGTGTTGAAATGGGGGACTGTGTCGCGTGGGTGGAAGTATTTAATACTGAAACAATGACCATTGAGAAGTTTTCACAAAAAGAATGTTCGTTCGGATACCGTGAAAGTATTTTTAAAAAAAAGAACGCCCTTGTTGTGGTCCGTGTTGCTTTTGAACTCACGTGCTCAAAAAGCCCTCGTATTGAATACGAAGAGGTTAAAAGTTCTTTGCGAGAGAAAGAAAATTTTACACCGACACTTTTGGATGTTCGCAACGCAATCATTTCTATTCGTGCGGCAAAGTTGCCCGCGATTCATATTGGCACCGCAGGGTCTTTTTTTAAGAACCCCATTATTTCAGACGACAGGTGTTATGAAATTAAGAAAAAGTTTCCTGATATCAAAAAATATCCTCTTCCAGAAAATAAAACAAAGCTTTCCGCTGCATGGCTTATTGAGAATGTTGGCGGATTTAAGGGTATTCGTAGGGGGGATGCCGGAGTGTATGACAAGCATGCGCTTATTTTAGTGAATTATGGGAATGCGTCCGCAAAAGATATTTTGAGTCTTGCGTCTGAGATGAAAGATGTAATAAAAAGAAAAACAGGAATTGTTCTTGAGGAAGAGGTAGTGATGATGCAATAGAGTTTTTAAAGTTCATAAAGTTTATAAAGTAAATACAAAAATATTTTTTATTAATTTTAATTTTTAAAAAAGTTATCCACAGTTTTGTTGAAAAAAGTATTGTGTTTGTTTTTTGTATGCGTGATAATAATAGTAGATCAGTACACCGTGTGTGAAAAATTTTTCATACACAGATGATCCAATAATCAAAAATTATGACAGTGAGTTTTTTCTCACCTCGTCGGTCGAAGATTATTGAAGAATAATTTATATACATTATGTATACACTTTGTGTGTATGCATTCGTACCATAAAAAATGGCAGCAAAAAAGAAAGCAAAAAAGAAAACAAAGAAGAAAGCAAAGAAACGCAAATAATTTTGTTTGGGGAATACTTATAGCATTTCCCACATAAAAACCCGCCTTTATGAGGCGGGTTTTTATGTGGGAAATGTAACACCTCGGCATACGGCCGATTGTATGTTAAACTGCCGATATGTTATTTATAAAATCTTGGTTTATGGGGAGAGAAATAAGGCATTATGCTCCTTTGGTTAATAAAATCAATAGTTTTGAGGAGGGAATGAAGAAGCTCTCAGACGACGGTTTAAGACAAAAGACTGCTGAATTCAGGGCGCGTCTTGAAAAAGGGGACACGCTCGACGACCTTCTCCCTGAAGCATTCGCGGTCGTCCGCGAAGCGTCGCGTCGTACCCTCGGTCAGCGACATTACGATGTTCAGCTCATCGGAGGAATTGCTCTTCATAAGGGTAATATTACCGAAATGATGACCGGCGAGGGGAAGACGCTCGTTGCAACCCTCCCCGCATATTTAAATGCAATCTCGGGGGAAGGAGTACATATTGTCACCGTCAATGATTACCTCTCTCGCCGTGATGCGGTATGGATGGGGCAGATCTATTCTTTTCTTGGTCTATCGGTGGGGGTGCTTAATCACGATGTGTCGTACCTCTACGACCCAAGTCATCAGGATTTGGACAAAGAACGAGACGAACTCGGCGCGTTCAAGGTCATTCATGAATTTATGCGTCCTTGTTCAAAAAAGGAGGCCTATTTAGCGGATATTACTTATGGCACCAATAATGAATTTGGTTTTGATTATTTACGCGACAATATTGCCTATCTACCCGAGGATCTCTCCCAGCGAGAATATAATTATGCGATTGTCGACGAGATAGACTCTATTCTCATTGATGAGGCGCGTACCCCTCTCATTATCTCAGCGCCTTCTGGAGATGCGGAAAATCTTTACGAAGTATTTGCTGGGATTGCCGCGAAACTCAAAGAAGGGGACCATTATACGGTAGATGAAAAGCTTAAAGCGGTGCAGATCACTGAAGAAGGCATTAATAGAGCCGAGGAATTGTTGGGCGTAGAAAATATTTATACCGAGAAAGGGGTCAAATATGTCCACCATCTTGAAACTGCGGTGCGTGCGCAAGCTCTTTTCCACTCCGACAAGGAGTATGTCGTCCGTGACAATGAAATCATCATCGTCGATGAATTCACGGGGCGTCTTCAGCCGGGTCGTCGCTGGTCGGAGGGGCTCCATCAAGCGATAGAGGCGAAAGAAGGGGTAAAAATACAACAAGAATCACGCACATTCGCGTCCATTACTTTTCAAAATTATTTTAGACTTTATAGCAAGCTTGCGGGCATGACGGGAACGGCGGAGACTTCCAGCGAGGAATTTTATAAAGTATATAAACTTGAGGTGGTGCGCATCCCCACGAACCGCAAAGTTTCTCGTATCGATCGTGATGATCTCATCTTTCAAACTGAACAAGGCAAGTTTAAGGCAATAGCGCGCAAGGTTAAGGAACTCAATAGCAAAGGACAACCCGTGCTTATCGGTACGGTGTCCATTGAGAAGAATGAATTGCTTTCTGATTATCTTAAAAAAGAAGGAGTGCCTCACGAAGTGCTCAATGCAAAGAATCACGAACGAGAAGGGGAGATAGTCGCTCAGGCCGCGCGCAAAGGAAGCGTCGTCATTGCCACCAATATGGCGGGTCGTGGGGTGGACATCAAGCTCGGTGGCAATCCGTGCACCGAAGCGGAGTCGGAAGAAATAAAATCTCTCGGCGGACTTTTTGTTTTGGGGACGGAACGACACGAGGCGCGTCGCATCGACGATCAGCTCCGCGGTCGCGCGGGGCGCCAAGGAGATCCCGGCGAGACGCAATTTTTCGTATCAATGGAAGACAGTTTAATGCGCGTTTTTGCCTCTGATGTGGTGAAAAATATGATGGGCAAACTCGGTATTCCTGAAGATGAAGCTATTCAGAACAAACTCATTTCGCGTTCCCTTGAGACTGCGCAGAAGAAAATCGAAGGGTTTCACTTTGATGCGCGCAAACATGTGCTTTCCTATGATGATGTGATGACACAACAACGCGCGTTTTCGTATGGCAAGCGCAGAGAAGTTTTGATGGGAGGGATTTTGGGCGCAAAAGAATATCTTACAGAAATCACTGCCGGCGATTTGGAGATGACGAAGATTATTGAAGAAAAAGTCGCTATTTTGGGAGAAGAAGAATTTTATAAAGCGATTAAGCGCCTCATTTTGCAGGTCATTGATATGGCGTGGATGGAGCATCTTGAGGCAATGGAATATATGAAGTCGTCGGTCAATCTCCGCGCATACGGGCAGAGAGACCCTCTGGTAGAGTATAAAAAAGAAGGGTCACGAATGTTTCGGGAGATGAAAGAGTTTGTTCAAGACGAAATATTGAGGATAACTCCTGCCATCGGAGCTAACGCTTTCGAGAAAGAGGAGAAAAAAGCGCGCGAAGTGGTCAAACACGCCGTGGAAATCGGTGGGGGGGAAGATTCTGCGTCCACCGCCTCACCTCTTCGTGTCGACAAAACAGGGAGGAATGACCTCTGTCCCTGCGGAAGCGGAAAAAAGTATAAGAA
>JACQCY010000014.1 GCA_016201355.1 Candidatus Yonathbacteria bacterium
AACATCTGATGAATAAAGAAACATCTGATGAATAAAGAAACATCTGATGAATAAAGAAACATCTGATGAATAAAGAAACATCTGATGAATAAAGAAACATCTGATGAATAAAGAAACAAAAACAGTTCTCCTTGTTGAAGACGACATAGCGCTCAATCATGCCGTTACATTCAAACTTGGGCAAAAGGGAATTCCCTTCATTGCGACGACCTGCGCCGAGGACGCATTTCAGGCACTCAAGGACAATCCACAAATTGATATCATTTGGCTTGACTTCCTTCTTCCTGGAATGAATGGCATTGAATTTCTCAAAGAGCTTCGCAGTCGTCCGGAATTCAAAGACAAAAAGGTCGTCATCTGCTCGGTGTCGGGTCGCAGTGACGATCAGGGTCTTTGGAAGACGCTTGGCGCAATTGATTATCTGATAAAAAGCGATTACAATATAAATGATCTTGTAGACAAGGTAATAAGCTACGCATAATAAATGATAGAATATTCAATATTCAATATATAAAAGAATGGATACAAATAAGAAAAAAGTGGTAGTCGTGGAGGATGACGAGCATATTTCCAAAGTTTACGAAATAAAACTCGCCAAAGAAAATATCAATACAATGGTCGCGCAGGATGGCGAGGAGGCGGTTACGATGATCACTGCCGAAAAACCAGACCTCATCATTCTTGATTTAATGGTGCCAAATAAAGACGGTTTTGGCGTGCTTGAGGATATAAAGAAGGATCCTGTTCTTGCAAAGATACCTGTCATCGTTCTCTCAAATCTCGGGCAGAAAAAAGATCAAGACCGCGCATTTGCGCTGGGGGTCAATGAATATTTGGTCAAGATGGATTATTCCATTCAGGATATTATTGACAAAGTGAAGGGGTATTTGGGGAAATAATTTTAAATTTTAAATTACAAATTTTAAATGAAACCTATTGTGCCTAAAGGTCGGGCCTTAATTTATCCGTACCCAAGGCCCGACCTTTATGTATTTGCATCTGTATTGTATCTGTATTCTAAATTCCCTATTCTGCCTAGGAGTTATCCCCACCCCTATTTCCTTTTTTAAAACCACTCTGTTATACTGAAATAGTTAATAATAAATAATAATTTAATAAATATGAATTTGAATATGAATGTAAACAAAAAGCGCGAAGGAGGTTTCACCCTCCTCGAACTTTTGATTGTTGTTTCCATCATCGCCATTTTGTCTGTTGCGCTTATTTTCGTTTTGAACCCGGCGGAGACCTTGAAGAAATCTCGTGATGCGCAGAGAATTTCTGATTTGGCGACCCTTAAAACTTCTATCGGTTTGTTCCTTACTTCAAGCTCAACCCCATATATGTCAGGTGTTGGTAGTAATGCAAACTGTCTTAATGGCGGGTCTTCCGCAAAGGTTTATTATAGCGCTATTGGAACGACTGCGACATTTGGTACCCAACCAACCGCTGGAGCGAGCGCTAACGGTACCTTTATAACAACCAATGGCGCGATTTATCCAGCTTCAACGAACGCGGCAGTAGCGGTTGATGGCACAGGTTGGTTACCGATAGATTTCACTTGGTTACCCGGCGGTTCTCCAATCTCAAATCTTCCACTTGACCCGATAAATACCGTTACGACACCGACTGCGCCAGGGACAAGCGACCTTACCTATCGTTATGTATGTCAAAGTGTAGGGACAGGAGGGGCAAAGCCATCTTTGGTGTTTGAGATGGACGCTATTCTTGAAAGTGACGCGTATAAAGCAGGTGGCACCGATGACAAACCCGCAAAAGACGGAGGAGATAACACGACATACTACGAGGTAGGCACTAACTTAAAGTTGGTAACATCCGGCTTGTAATTATTATTAATTAATTTATCACTATGAATTCACTTACCAAGATGAAAAGATGAAAAGAACCCGCGAAGGTGGCTTCACCCTCCTCGAACTCTTAATCGTTATTTCAATCATTGCCATTCTCTCAATCGCCCTCGTGTTTATGCTAAACCCTGCAGAAACACTCAAGAAAGCGCGCGATGCACAACGCATCTCGGATTTGAAGACGGTCAAAACCGCTCTCGGTATTATGCTCACCTCAACTTCAACGCCAAGTCTTGACGGAACATTTGGGTCTACGGCTACAGGAATCTGTACTTCAACGGGTGCGGGTGGAGCGCCTACATTATCAAAGATTGCATACAGTAGCGCCTCAGCACCGACGAGCGGTATTACTGTTACCCCGGGTGCCGATGCCATTTCAGGAGCGGCTTTCTCCAGTACTTCAGGAAACACATCTGCAACTGCGGGAAAGGTTGACGGCACCGGCTGGATTCCCGTAAATCTCAAAGCATTAACGGGAGGAACCCCAATTTCAAGTTTTCCGGTTGACCCTACCAACACAACATCGGCGGTCGCGTCAATCAATGACCTTGTATACCGATATGCATGCCAGAATGGTTCAACGGTATCAACAAAGCCGGCATTTATTTTTGAAATTGATGCCCAACTTGAAAGTAGCGCGTACACCTCCGATGATGATAAGAGATCCAAAGACGGTGGAGACTATGCTTCTATCTATGAAACAGGAAATAGCTTGAATCTCTTGCCGTCATCAGGTAACTTCTAACTCTGTTCGTTTATAATCTCAAAAAAACAACCCTCGTCAGAGGGCTGTTTTTTGTTTTCATCAGAAAGAAAATGGCGGGCTGGGTATTTTTTTGGTATTATTGCCTATATGAATTTTATTCTTGCCCATTTGAACAGTATCATTCTCGGAATTTGGGGAATATTTTTTGGTATCGTTCTTGTACGATTTATACGACCGCAGTGGGTGAAAAATATTTCCTATCGGTGGTTGATCGCTCTTGCTGTGGCGCTCCATATTTTTTACGTCATTTTTGTTGCGTGGGGGCAATATCATATATGGGCGACCTCAAGTGATTTCACGAGATTTCTCCTTTCTGCTCCTCTTCCAACCGAGGCGCCTCTCCCTACTATTTTTGAATGGGCGCGCCCATATTTCAGTCATTCACTTGGATATTTTTTTTACTATGTATTCGGGAGATTCTTCCTTAGTACTATTGTGTTGTTTACAGTTACGGGATTTTTTTATGCTATCCTTAAGTTTTGGTATTCGCGCCAAAATAATTTTAGAGCAGATGATCCTGAGATTTTTTGCATACTAATGCTCATCTCTGGCTGGCCGGGGATTGTCGCGCTTGTACCATTAGGCTTTGTTATTGCAATACTTTCTTCATTAGGTGCACTCATATTTTTCAAAAGAAACCAAGCACCCCTCGCTCCCGCATTTCTTGTCGTCACCCCCATCGCCCTCATTTTTGCAAAACCAATCCTCGACCTTCTCCACCTCTACTCTCTCCTCAAACTCTAATTTATTTCTGTTGAAGCCTGACTTCAACGGTGATACAATTAAGCCATGAGAAAAGAAACATTTGGTGTAGATTTCTTCAAACCCTCTTTTATTTTAACGACGAATTTTCTCCCGAGAATCCGTTTAGAACACTCAATGAACTGATGAAGTCTGACTTCAACAAAGGGGGAGTGTTGGTTTGGCCGAGTGAATGGCCAGAGAGAGATAGGCTCGTAGATATTATAGCTTTTACTTTAAAGGATAATCATTATCATTTTGTTTTACAGGAGATAAAAGAAGGCGGAATTACAAAATTTATGCATAAATTTGGGACGGGGATGACGAACAGATTCAATACACGGCACAAAGAAACTGGTCGTCTTTTTCAAGGATCGTACAAGGCGCGTAGGGTTGATTCTGATAATTATTTAAAATACCTAAATGTGTATGTGCATATAAAAAATATCTTCGAACTTTATCCGGGAGGCATAGAAAGAGTGTTGTATGAATTTGAAGATGCGTATCAGTTTGCTATTCATTATCCGTACACAAGTCTCGGCATTTATATTAACAACAACCAAAAGATAAAAGAAATTATTTCTTCCGATATTCTCAATGATGAGTTTGCCGACGAACAGGAATTTAAAAAATTCGCTCGCGCATGCGTAGAACATATTTTCTTTGAGGAATCATCGTGCGGATTTAACTTTCCTGTTGAAGTCTAACTTCAACACAGGTGAGTGGTGGTTCTGTTGAAGCCTGACTTCAACAGAGAATAATCCACAGAAGTTTACTCTTTCTGTTGTGGCTTATGATATACTAAAAGGTAATGCACATCACCGAAGAAAAACTAAAATCGATTTTTCTTGAATCGGGGCTCGTGAGTGAGGAGGATTTTCTTTCGGCGCGCGAGGAGTCGCGACGCGGGGGACAATCTATTTCAAATATTTTGATCGGAAGTGGCAAGATCCCCGAAGATTATTTTGCGGAGCTCTTGAGTCCTTACTACGGCGCGCCTGTGGTGAATTTGAAAAAAGAAACGATTGATGTCGCTGTCCTTGAGCTCATCCCCGAGATTTACGCAAAGGCGAAAAACATTGCGCTTTTTGCGTACGATAAGGAAAAAGAAACAGCCAAGCTCGCTATGCTTGACCCGTTTGATTACGATACTATCGAATATGTGCGCGCAAAGTTGGGTGTTTGGGTTTTTCCATACCTCACCACATTCACCAGTTTGCGCTACGGGCTCAAGTACTACAAGAAAAAGATTGGAGTGGAATTCAATCAGATCATCTCTGAAAATATCGAGCAATCACTGGCTATTGCGAGCGAGGACAATCTCTCAAAGACCGCGACTGCGGTTCCCATTGTCACTATTCTCGACAATATCATTGATCGCGCGATTACCCTTAATACTTCAGACATTCACTTTGAGCCGCTTGAAAATGAACTTCTTGTGCGTTTTCGCATTGACGGTATTATGAGTGAAATTTTGAGTCTACCAAAAGCCATCGACCCTATTCTGGTTGCGCGGGTAAAGATTTTGGGCAACCTTCAAATTGACGAGCATCGCGTGCCACAGGATGGGCGTTTCCGCTTTGAGATGGATGACGGCGCAAATGTTGATGTGCGCGTGAATATTATGCCGGTCTTTCACGGGGAAAAAGTTGAAATGCGCATCTTGAAAAACTCTGCGCGCCCGCTCACCTTAAAAGATCTCGGGCTCTCTGACGAAGGGAATGCCATACTTCAAACTGAGATTAAGAAACCGCACGGAATGATTCTTGTTACCGGTCCGACGGGTCACGGCAAGACCACTACGCTGTACGCGATTCTCCATATCTTGAATACGCCACTCGTCAATATTACCACTATTGAAGATCCTATTGAGTATGAGTTTTCCCGCGTCAATCAAACACAGGTCAATGTGAAGTCGGGAATTACTTTTGCAAACGGTCTCCGCGCTCTTCTTCGTCAAAATCCCGATATTATTATGATCGGTGAAATCCGCGATAATGAAACCGTGGAGATTGCCGTCCATGCGGCGCTCACGGGACACCTCGTGCTCTCGTCGCTCCATACCAATGACGCGCCATCGGCGCTTCCGCGTCTTCTTGATATGGGAGCGCCGGCATTTCTCCTTTCGTCAACCGTCAATCTCGTTATTGCTCAACGGCTCGTTCGTCGTATTTGCACCTCGTGCACAGAATCTTATCCTGCGAGTCCTGAAATTATGCGCCTCATCAAAGCGCAGATGGCGCTTTTGGGTGATGTTGTGGAAACTATTCCCACAACACTTTATCGTGGCAAGGGATGCAAAGTATGTGGCAATTCGGGCTTTCACGGGCAAATTGGTATTTTTGAATTATTCCGTATCACCGAGGCGGTTCGCGAACTTATCTTGCGTGCGGCTCCCGTTTCTGAAGTGCGCAAAAAAGCGATTGAAGAGGGGATGGCCACGATGTTTGAGGACGGTCTTAATAAGGTCGAAAAAGGAATAACCACCATTGAAGAAATACTTCGCGTGGTGTCGGAATAAAAAACTTGAAGTTACCAAGGGTGGGCCTTGGGGAGTGGTGCATTAAGGCCCACCCTTGGTAACTTCAATTTTAAAACTTTTCGTTTTTATTTTTTAATTTGAAATATATGGCAACTTTTATTTACGAAGCATACAACAAGGAAGGGGTGCTCACACACGGCGAGTATGAAGGAATAAACCGCGATGAGACGATTGAATACCTTATAAAGCGCAATCTCACGCCCGTTTCCGTTCTAGAAATTCGCGCGAGGGGCGGGGGTGGCGGGGTTCTCGCTTTCAATTTTTTTGAAAGGCTTAGCCCTGTTGATGTGATGTTTCTTGTACGCAACCTTTCCACGACCGTCAAGGCGGGGCTCTCTATTGTTGATGCTCTTGATATTCTTATCGCCGATGCGGAAAAGAAATTGATGAAAAAAGTCTTGCAGGAGGCGCAGGCAATGATAAAAAAAGGACAACCGCTTTCAAACAGTTTTGACGCGTACAAAGATTCATTTCCTCCTATCTTTATGGGAATGCTCAGAGCAGGGGAGCTTTCCGGTCAGCTCGACAAGATCCTTGCCGAGCTCGGGCATTATCTTTCCAAGGAATACGCGCTTAGGAGCAAGGTAAAGTCCGCATTGACTTATCCCATCATTCTCCTTGTCGCTTCACTCGGCGTGATGACGCTCCTTTTGGTTTTTGTGCTTCCGCGTCTCACCTCATCGTTTGCGGCAAGCGGTGTCAAACTGCCATTCATCACACAGGTGTTTTTGGGTCTTTCAGAAATGATCACATGGAGTTTTACGCTTGATTTTGTTGTTGTGGCGGGGCTTGTCTGGTTCTTTGTATATTTTCGCACGACGAATATGGGCAAGAGATTTTTCTTTTGGGTTATTTCTCGCACGCCTGTGGCAAATGAACTCGTAAAAAAAGTCGCGCTCGTGCGTTTTGCGCGCACCTTTGGCAACCTTATCAGTAGCGGTGTCTCAGCGGTTGAGGCGCTTAAGTTATCATCAGAATCCATTGGCAACTTACCCTACGAGATTGCTATCAAGAATGCTATCGCTTCAGTTGAAAACGGGTCCCCTATATCCGAAGCGCTCAGCAGATTTCCCCGTCTTTTCCCGCGCCTCCTCATCAGTCTCATTGTTGTTGGGGAACGCACCGGTTCGCTTCATGAAATTATGAGCACCTTTGCAGACTTTTATGAGGAGGAGGTTGATAATGTTTTGAAAGATTTAACCTCGATTCTTGAGCCGGCGCTCCTCCTTATTATGGGGCTTTTGGTCGGGGCGATCGCTGTGTCCATCATTCTCCCTATTTATCAGCTCGTAGGACATTTTGTATAATGGACAGAAGGTAGAATATGGAACACAGAATACAGAACATAGAATGGAACACGGAACACGGAACACGGAACACTCATCGTTCTGCGTTCCGTGTTCCGTGTTCCGCCCAGCAAGGCTTTTCTCTCCTCGAGCTTCTCATTGTTATGGCTATTTTGGTAACGATGGCGACCATGGGAAGCGGAATGTATCGCAGTTTTGGAAAAAATGTGGAGCTCAGCTCTGCGGCGCAAGAAATAGCCGCAGATTTGCGCCATATGCAGTCAAAAGCGATGACCGGAGAGGGTAATTTCAAATGGGGTGGCCATTTTGTAAATGGAACTCCCGATGACTACTATGTCCTTTTTTCAACATCGGGGACTTCGTATGTTGATAGTGGAACAGTATCCATAGCGACGACCACGCTATCAAAAACCATTTCCTTTTCCGACCCTACCGACAGCGCTTCAAAAGATATTATCTTTAACAAGATCTCCGGCACCACGACCGCCGCAACGATTAGTGTTGCTTCCGAGGGGCTCACGCAAACGGTAAATATTTCAAGCGTGGGAACGATCTATTAAAACAGAACACAAAACATGGAACACAGAACACAGAATAATTCAAAGATTAGGGCGTTCACTGACCTCATTGTTTGGCAAGAGTCGCATAAACTTGCCCTTACCATCTATGGTATTACAAAAACATTTCCGAAAGAAGAACTCTTTGGCCTTACCTCACAAATGCGTAGAGCAGCGGTTTCTATAACTTCTAATATTGTAGAAGGGTTTACGCGAAAAAGCAAAAGAGAAAAATTACAATTTTATTTTATCGCAAAAAGTTCACTCGCTGAGCTTCAAAGCCAGCTTCTTGTTGCGCGTGATATATCCTACATAACAAAAGATGATTTTCGCAAAGTTTATGATCAGACATCTACGGTTGAACGCATTTTCAGCGCTTTCATAAAGAAGACAGGCACTTTATAATAATCACTATACTATATGAATCTTCCTCGCATCATTCCGTGTTCCGTATTTCACCCAGAAGTCGTGTTCCGTATTCCGTGTTCCACCCAAAAGGGTGCCCTCCTCCTTGAGCTCCTCATCGTCATCTCTCTCCTTGCGGTTATTTTGTCCGTGGGGACACAGGCGGTGTATGTAAGTTTGCAGAGCAGTAAGATATCGGGAGAGCGGGATATTGCGGTTGGTCTGGCTTCCGAAGCGCTTGAAGCGACGCGTGGCGTAGCCGAGGAGAAATGGCAGAATATTTATGATCTCACGAAAACCTCGCAACACTACAAGACCGTGCAGTCGGGGAACAAATGGACGCTTGTCGCCGGTGACGAAACGATTGCGATAAATAACGCTTCGTATACGCGGTATGTGATTATTGAGAATGTGAGCCGTGATGTGAGTACGCGTATGATTGATACAGGAACCAATTATGACCCCAGCACGCAAAAAGTTACCGTTACGGTGTCGTGGCCGTATGCCGATCCGGTAATCATCAGCGACTATTTTCTGCGCTGGCGAAACAAAGTGTGCAATCAGACAAACTGGTCGGGGGGCGCGGGGAGTGGAGTAAAAAATTGTCCCGATACGACCTATGGTTCGGCGACAAATCTCGGCGTTCCCGGCGCGTCGCTTCAGATACAATAAAATTGCGTTCCCTTTTTTAAAAATGGTACAATGATAATCAAATGAGCAGGTTTAATTTTTTGAAAATATTCTCTCTCGTGGCGCTTGTGGGGATATTGGTTATGGGGATCAGTGTGGAAAAAGTATCCGCAGTTGCGGGGGTATCCGCGCGACTTTCTTACCAAGGACGACTGACCGATAATAATGGCAGTCCGCTCTCAAACACCTATTGTATCCGTTATTCAATCTATGATGCGCAAAGTGGTGGCACGAAACTCTGGCCGGCAGGCACACCGACGGCGACGAGTACTATCGTGAGCAATGGTGTGTTTAATGCGCCGATTGGCGAGATGGATAGCTTGGCGGGCTATGATTTTTCAGCGAGTACCCCGGAATATTTGAATGTTGAAGTGAACACTACGCCAGTTTCTTGTGGAGGCACTTGGGAAAATTTGAGTCCTCGTCAAAGCATAGACGCGACCGCGTACGCGCGGGTGGCGTATTCGGTGTATGGTGGCGATGTGCAAGTGGGGGACGCGGGAGGTACCTCGGGGAAGCTTCTAAAACTTGCTTGGAAAAACACCTCGGACACTCTTGGTGGTGCGTGCAGTGGTCCTCAGGGTTCGCTCTGGTTCAACTCATTTAGTAATTTCACGAGAATATGCAATAACAATATCATCAAGTCGCTTTCTGGCCTCACGAATGATTTTTTTGATGTTTCAGGGCCTACTACGGCAAGAACTTTTGCATTCCCCGATGCAAATGCGACGGTGCTTACATCAAATACAGCGGTTACTGCCGCGCAGGGAGGAACGGGACAAACGACCTATACCATCGGTGACCTTCTCTATGCGAGTGGGGCATCAGCTCTTTCGAAACTCATTGATGTTACCGCAGGTTCGTATTTGCGCTCGGGGGGCGCTGGCGTGGCACCGGTGTGGAGCACGGTAACACTACCCAACACTGCGGCAACAGGAGATCTTCTCTATGCGAGCGCTACAAATGTATTATCGGCGCTTACAAAAGGAACCGCCAATCAATTTTTAAGAATGGATGGTACGGGGACAAATGTATTATGGTCGACATTTACCGGCAGTTCGAACGCATTACTTGACGGATCAACACACACCGACACCACGGCGGGGACGGTCGCAAGAGGAGATATTATTACGGGGCAGACCACAACTCCAAAATGGACACGACTTGCAAAAGGCACCGCGAATCAAGTGTTGAGCATGGATGGCACAGGTACGGATGTGGTGTGGGCAACAGTATCTGCAGGCGGAGCACCTACGACCGCAACCTATATTACTCAAACAGCAGACGCGACTCTTTCAGCAGAACAAGCGCTTTCCGCGCTTGCGACGGGGTATATGAAAGTCACTACAGGAACGGGAGTCGTAACCTCGCAGGCGACACCAATTCCTGTCGCTGATGGAGGTACCGGCGCAAGCACGCTCACCGCAAACAATGTCATTCTCGGCAACGGCACCACCGCTCCCACTTTTGTCGCGCCGGGAACCTCAGGAAACCTTCTTCAGTCTAACGGTACGACATGGACGAGTGCCGCTCCACCAGCAGCCAGCGGTCTCCCAAAATACAACCAAAGTGTTACAACCCCAGCAGCAGGTTTTGCCGCAGATACTTATTTAGTTGGATCATCAATCACTCTTGCAACCCCCGCAACTACGTTGAAAGCTGGGGCTAGATATCATTTGATATTTGATGTGTCAAAAACTGCGGCTGGAACAGCTACCCCTATAATAAATATTCGCTATGGTACACTCGGTACTACTGGCGATGCATCAAAATGCGCGCTTACATGGACAGCGCAAACAGCGGCAACAGACACAGGAATCTTTGAGATTTGGGCAACATTTAGAACGATTGGTTCTGGAACAACGGCGGTTTTACAATGCGCAGGGCAACGCACGCACGGCGCTTCCGTTACCGGATTAGGTACTCTTGTTGGGGAAACCAAAGTAGCAACTTCAGCTGGTTTTGATAGTACTGTTGCAAACAGTATACTTGGGGCAAGTGTAAACGGAGGAACCTCCGCTGTATGGACGATTACCTTAGTGCAGGCAATGCTGGAAAATATAAATTGATCCTGATGGTTTGAAAAATGAGTTGCGTAAGGGGTTTAAAAAGTGGGAATAGAATGAAACAACTAATTATTAAAAATCAATTCAAGGTACTCTATGGTGTGCTTGGATTACTTATCGTAATAAATATCAGCGCTTTGTGGTATGTGAATATGCAAGCTCCAACAGAGACCGATACAAAAACCGTAGTATCGCTCATCAACCCGATGCGCGTGTTTGTCGCAGACAAGGATGTAATCGTTAATCTTCAACCTTTGCGTAAGTATTTAACAGATACATACGAAACAGACCCAGGTGTGTCCGTTTATTTTGAATTTCTCAATACGGGAGCAAATATTTCTATCAGCAAAGATGCGAAATTTTTCCCCGCGTCGCTCCTTAAGGTGCCGATTATTATGGCAGCGGTAAAAAATATTGAAGAGGGAAAGTGGAAGTGGAATACAGAACTGACGCTTGTCGAAAGCGATAAGGATTCTCATTTTGGGACTTTGTACAAACAGCTAGTGGGAACTCGTGTTTCCATTGAGTCTCTGATTGAAAAGATGATTAAAGATTCGGACAATACTGCGTACTATATGACACTCCGTAATCTTAAAAAAGAGGCGCCACAACAATCAGTGTGGAATCACCTCGGCTTGCAAGATTTTTTTACCAATGACGGCAAAATTAGCGCGAAACGATATGCGGTGGTATTGCGCTCCCTCTACAATGCGGCATTTCTTTCAAAAGAGGATTCAAGCAAGATTCTTACCTTGCTCATGAAAACTCCATTTACCGAATATCTTGAACAAGGTTTGCCAAAAGGTACGGAATTCGCGCATAAAATCGGGGTGATTCCGAGTGAAAATGTTTATATGGATGCGGGAATCGTGTATCTGCCCAATCGCCCCTATCTCCTCATTGTGATGACGCTGAATAAGTTCACATACATATGAGAATTCTCTACGGCCTAACAATGCCAAAAAATGAGAATTTTCAACAAATTTAGAAATACCAAAGGATTCATCTC
>JACQCY010000044.1 GCA_016201355.1 Candidatus Yonathbacteria bacterium
TGAATGAAGGAAGAGTGTATTTGAGTAGGTGAGTAGGTAGGAGGGGGAGGCTATGTTGATATATTAATGAATCAAACAATGTCGCACCGTGTCGCACAATATATCTTTTACGACCTGCTTCTATATAATTAAAGACCCCTGCGTCTGTCTGTAAAGATGAGGGTCTTTAATGCCCCGAGACTGACATTGAGATTACGGAAAGATGCTCTTGAGTCCATCCCAGAGATACACCCCGAGCGGAATTATATAATAATGAACTGCGCCGCCAAGCAAAGAGAAAACTTTTTGAACCCCTGCATTACTCAAGATATTATTTATTATTCCTCTTACATCTACATTGAAATATGCGAGAACAATAATCGCTACAATTATTAAAAATAATAACTTAACAAACCCCTGACTCTTTTGATATGTTTTTTCCATATAGGTATTAATTATTATACTTCAAATTTTATAAATAATCCATTGGGTCAAGATATGCGCTTATCGGCGCTATCGGCATCGTGTACGAACGCCCTCCACAAGACTTGCTCGGGCGCGTCTCCACATTGACACCAGCGCTTGCATACATTGAGACATGAAGGTGTGCCCCTGTTGAATATCCTGTATTTCCGCTATATCCAATGACCTCCCCCGGAGACACCTTATCCCCTTGGGACACTTTGATATGCGAAAGATGAGCATAGGTGCTTGCCAACCCATTATCGTATCGGACAAGTATCCACTTGCCAAAAGAAGCGCCATTGCATGTTAAATCAGTATCCCCTGTGCCGGCGACAATCCCCGTCCCCATTGATAGCACCTGTGTACCGATACTCGCGCGAAAATCAGTGCCATTATGCGTCCCCGACGCATAAAGTCTTCCAGACGCGCTTGTCTTTCCAAATTGTTGCGTAATATACAGAGAATCGAGAGGGTAAGAGAAAACTTTTGTCCCCCGTGGTGGAATAGAAGCGGGATCAAGAATAAACTTGAGGGTTGCTTCGTAATCGCTCATTTCTTTCTCAAATGCATCCTTAAGCGCAAGTTTTTCCTTAAGAAGTTTCGCGTATACGGATTCTTTATTGTTTGTCTCGGCAAGAATCTTTGTATTTATCTTCTTATTATCTTCAGCTATCTTTTTGCGATCACTCAACTCTTCTTTCAAGTTGAGGAGTTTTTCTTTTTCTTTTTGTGTCAATCCCTGCTTTTGCAAAAGCTCAATCTTTATATCCTTGAGAACATTGATATTTTGACGCACGGTATCGCTAAATTGATTAACCATTTCAAGATCGTCCCAAAGCCCGGCAAAAGATTCGTTAGAAAGAGCGACTTCTGCAAGGGTACTCCCATCCGTTTCGTGTATCCTCCTCAAGACTTCCCTAAGCGCGGCATCGTAGGCCTCGACCTCGTCTCTCTTGCGCGCAATCTCAGTAGAAAGTTTGCGTATCTTGAGCTCAGTGTTATCCGCTTTTACTGAAGTGACATTGATCTCCGCATTAAGCTTTTTTCGTGTGATATCAAGCTCGGCAATGAAATTTCTGAGTGAACTCTTAAGGGTCGCTATTTTTTCAAGATCATTTTTGTATTGAATTATTTCTTGTTCTACTTTTTTGATCTTATCCTCAGTTTCAGAGATTTTACTCCTTATTTCATCTGCTGTCTGAGCAGATACGAACACTGAAGAACGGGTACCAAAAAACACAATGCCGATACACAAGATTAATAATATTTTTCTCTTGAATTTTTGCATTTATTCTACTTACTACTTTCTCCTTACTATCTTATCTATTCTCTCCATTGCTTTCTCTATGCGACGAAGGGTGACTTCCCTTCCCAATATTTCCGCCAAAATAAAAGGATCGGGAGATTTATCTCTCCCCGAGAGAGCAAACCTAAGCGGCCACAGCACATTCCCCTTCCCTGCCAAAGATGCGTATTTCCAAAGTGTGTTTTTTACCGCTTCCACAGTGAAATCATCTGCTGAAATCCCCTGCAACAATTTAACAACCTTAACGAGATGATTTCGCGTTCGTTCTGCATTTTTATCATTTTTCCAAAAAAGTCCCTCCGCATTATACTCCGGATCCTCAAAGAAATATTCTATCTCGCCATTTTCTGCCATAATTTTTACTTCCCCAAAAGCGCTCACATGATCGAGAATGATAGGAACAATCTTCTCAAATACTCTTGTATTGTTTGATGCGAAAGATTTCAAACTTTCCGGAAGGTATGCGAAAATTTTTTCCTTTGCCTCGACAAAAGGAAGTTTCTTCATATACTGTTTATTAAACCATTTGAGCTTATCAATATTCCACACCGCAGCGCCTTTTTGTATCTTTTCAAGAGTAAAAAGTCTGAGCATATCTTCTCGTGACAATAACTCCTGTTCGGTCCCGGGATTCCACCCCATAAGAGCGACAAAATTGATGAGCGCTTCCGGTAAATACCCTTCATCTCTGTATTCAGTGACACCGAGCGCGCCATGCCGTTTTGAAAGCTTTGTCTTATCCGGAGCAAGGATCATCGGCATATGGGTATATGAGGGTCGTGGCGCCCCTAATGCCTCCTGTAAAAGTATTTGGCGCGGAGTATTTGAAATGCCATCATCTCCGCGGATAATATGCGTAATTCCCATCTCAAAATCATCAACTACGACCGCAAGATGATAGAGCGGTGTATTGATATCTTTTGCAATGACAAAATCCCCAAGCTCGGTCGTGTCAAAAGAAATATCACCTCGCGCTTCATCATAAAAAGTCACGACCCGATTGGGATTCTTGAAACGGATGACTTCACTGCGCTCTCCAATTTCCTTTGGTTCTTCTTTTGAAACATACGCGGTGCCGTCAGCAAGAAGAGCATCGATGTGTTTTTTATAGATTTCTCCCCGCTCAGATTGACGATAGAATTCATCATAATCAATGCCAAACCATTTCAATCCCTCAAGAATGTTTTCCTCAAATGCCGGGGTTGAGCGTTCCCGGTCGGTGTCCTCAATACGAAGCACAAATTTACCGTTATGCTGTCTCGCATAGAGCCATGGATACAGAGCCGTGCGGAGAGAGCCGATATGCAAAACCCCGGTGGGAGAGGGCGCGAATCGAGTTACTATTTTTTCAGCAGTAAAAGACATAGGGATAAGCTTTTATGATATCAAAGACTGATGACGCAATAATATCGCCATTATTTGTTCAGCGATTTTTTCGGCTGAATCAGCGCGCGCAAAAGCAAGGGCGCGCTCTTTCATCTCCGCGCGACGCAGAGGATTCTCTATCAAGCGATCGATCTCCGCAATAAGAATATTTTGGGTAAGATTTTCTTCCTCCACAACAACAGCTCCCCCCGCCCGCGCGTACGCAAAAGCGTTTTCCCTCTGATGATTGCCGTGAGAGTTGGTAATGGGGACCAATAGCGCAGGTATCCCCCAATTTGCAATCTCAAAAATAGCCGACCCGGAACGCGAAACAACAATTGTCGCAACCTCAGCGGCAAGTCGCATCTTTTTTGAATCAAGGTATCCGTACACATGATAGCGAGACGCGTTATGATTTCCTTCGTGGTGTTCATAGGATGCTCTCGTAAGGAGCCCGCTGATAAGTTCTTGCACTTCGGTGGCGTTTGCTTCTCCTGTTTGGTGGATGACCTGATAGCGCTCGACAAGACGCGGGGCGAGCGACACCATATGCCCGTTTATCTTTTGCGCTCCTTGCGAACCACCGAGAACGAGGATCACAGGGACCGAATGATCAAGCCCGAGTTCACGAAACGCATCCAAGCCCGAAGGGCGCATCAAATCTTCGCGGATAGGGTTGCCGGTAAGCGCAGTGCGTCCGGGAGGAAAGAATTTCGCCGCTTCCGGATACGAAATGGCAATCTTTTGAGCAAATTTCCCCGCCCATACATTTACCCGTCCCGGAACACTGTCAGACTCGTGGATGATGACCGGAATACGAAAAAATCGCGCCGCAACAAGCGCGGGAAAACTCGCAAAAGAACCTTTACTGAACACAACATCGGGGTATAATGTAAATACTTTAAAAAATGCTCCGAAAACTCCCCACGCCATTTTAAATAAATCTAATAAATTCTGTAGAGAAAAATAGGTGCGCAATTTCCCTGCAGTAATTCTTTGAAAAGTGATCTTGTTGTCATAGAGCATCCGTTCGTTGTACGGTTCCGTTGACATATAATACAACTTCGCGCCAACGATCTTCTCGCGCTCAAGCATTATATTTAATTTTTGAGCAACGGCAATAATCGGATAAAAATGCCCGCCACTACCACCACCGGTAAAAAGAATTTTCACGCTGTTTTTGAAATTTAAATTAAATAATGGACAGAGGGACTTGTCACTTCGCTCGTTGATCTTTTGAGGCCGTTACTCCTTTGGAAATATTCAGCAAAATGCCAATCTCAAGGAGAGCGAGGAGAATAGCCGTACCTCCGTGGCTTATAAAGACAAGGGGTACGCCAGTAAGCGGAATGAGCCCGAGCATTGCCGCAATATTCATAAATGATTGCGATACTATCAGTATAACAATTCCGACAGCTAAAAGTCCACTAAATGGATCTGACGCAGTATGAGCAATCCGTAATCCTCGGAGACCGAATAAAAAGAATAGGATAATGATGACGGTCCCTCCGACAAAACCGAATTCTTCCCCAACCACGGCAAAGACAGAGTCCCCTGTAGGTTCGGGAAGCGAGCCGAATTTTTGAATACTTTGTCCAAAACCACGACCCGTAATACCCCCCGACCCGATAGCGATGAAAGATTTCTGTATTTGGTAACTTGCGCCTTGAGGGTCTCGTGAAGGGTCAAAGAAAGTGAGCACGCGGTCTTTTATATACGGACGAACCAGAGCGAGGACCGCAACCGCGACAAAAGAGATGAGGATAAGAACAAGGAAATGCCGTAACTTCATTCCCCCCGCAATGAGCATTGAAGAGATAGCGATAAAAAGCACAACAAAAGTCCCCGTATCCGGTTCTGCAAGAAGTATGATGGCGGGGATAACGGTAATCAGTGCCGTAAAACCAAGCGCATATTTAAATGAAGATAATCGTTCTTTAAAGAGAGCAATGAGAGCCGCAGAGTAAATCACCGTTCCCAGTTTGAGTATTTCAGACGGCTGAAAAGACAATGGCCCCAATAAAATCCATCGATGCGCTCCCCCGTGGGCAAAACCGATCCCGGGAACAAACACAAGGAGGGTCATCAATGCCGATCCGATAAATATATAGAGTGAATACTTGCGTATTATTCTCAAGGGAAGATAGAGAAAAACAAAAAGAGCGATTGTCCCTAAAAAGATTCCGAGGAGCGCCTGACTAAAAAGAATATCGCCAAGAGAAAATCCCTTGCGAACAAAGAGACCAAACGATGCGGAAGTAAAGACAAAAAAACCGACGAAGACGAGCGTAACCGAAAGAGCAAGAAAAATTTTATCTATTTTTTTTATCTTCATCTTGTTATTTTGAATCTACTGACCTTTTCCACATAGCTTAGTAATATAACTGAGTACAATATAGTTTGCGCTCGTTCGGTAATGAAAGTTGGTACTTTCATTACACTCGCTCGCTTAACTATAATAAATGCGATGATATTTTCGCATCCGCGCGATCGTGGAGCGCAAAAACTCTTGAGCCGTACTGTTGGTACAGCGAAAAGGGTTTTTGCGCGAACGATGTGCGGTGCGGAAATATGGCGCATTTTTATCTAAGCTATATGGAAAAGGTCAGTAAGACCGCTTGCACCAATGTCTTCATATCATCAAAACGCCCTTTGTAGGTTGAACCAAGGACAACGGCAATCACGGGATGCCCGATACCAACATCAAACAAAATAGCGAGGTTTCCTCCTGCGAGGTCAGTATACCCTGTCTTTGAAGCCAGTAAGCCGAGGAAATTTCCTATTGCTTCGTTGGTGTTGGTAAGAGTATGGACAATGCCATCCTGTGATACGATTTGCGCATCTTTGTGGGTGGTTATTTCAAAAGTGGAAGGATATTTTTCTCGCAAAGTAGTGAGAAGAAGAGCAACTTCGCGCGCCGAACCATACCCTCCTGCCCGCGCCGTAGCTTCGGTAGGCAAGCCGTTCTTGGTTTGCGGAACGATATCAAGTCCTGATTCATTAAAAAATTCCATCGTCGTCAGTCCAAGCGCTTGCGCTTTATCATTCATCATCTGCACAAAATGATTGCGCGCAAAAACAGAATCTCCCGTATAAATACTCTGCCCTTCCGAACCCACAAAGGAAGCAACGGCACGCGCCGCATCATTTGAAGAAGCTATCAACATCGTATTGAGGAGATCGGCAACCCGCCACCGCTCTCCCTCGCGAAGACCAGAATCCCCCTCTGCCTCAATATCATCCCGCGTCAAAGTAACGACGGCATTATCCCCCATTTTTTCTTTTGCCACGAACGCAGTCATAAGCTTTGTGATGGAAGCGAGCGGGAGCTTCTCGTTTTCGTTGCGAGAAAAAATAACTTTATTTTCTAAAATATCAAAAACAAATACTGCGCGCGCGTCGAGAATGATATTTTCAAAAGGACTAGAATACGGTGCGTGTATCTCTTCGCGCGTCACTTCACTCAGCGAAGCCTCCGCAAGAGGAAATTGCTCAATAGCAAAAAAATTATAAAGACTCGCAATAGCGAGTGTGCTTCCTATCAAGACGACAAGGAGTGCTTTAATCCTCTTCATCGACCAATCGATCAGGTTCTTCTTCATATTTGTTTGATTCTTCATTACTTTCTTCGTTTGGTAACACCTCGAAAGAAGTTTGCTCTGCTTTGATTTCATCGACCACTCCCTGCATACTCTCGTATTCAGGAAGATCTTCTACTTTACTGATACCCATATACGAGAGGAGGTCAAACGAGGGACGATATACGACACTCCGCGCGCTCCCCTTGTCTATCCGCTCAATGAGCCCGCGTACTTCCAGATTGCGGAGAATATAATTTGAATTTACTCCGCGAAGGTAGTTGATCTCGCTCCGCGATATTGGTCCACGATAGAGAACAATAGAAAGTGTTTCAAGCCCCGCTTTGCCAATATCCTTATTGAGCTCATCTTTGATGAGTTTCTCAATGGTTGCGCTCATCTCCGGCGCGGTTCCCAACATCACCTCTTCGTCTTTTTGAATGAGAACAATGCCTCTATTGGCAAATTTTTTATTGAGTGTTTCTATCCCCTCAAGAATTTCTTCCGCTGACACCCCAAGCGCCTTAGCAAGAAAATCGACCTTCACCGACTCCCCCTTAAAAAAGAGGAGTGCCTCTATGCGCGCCGAAATATCTAAATCCTTGTTCTCCATCTCGTTATTTTAACACAAGAATAATGAGTTTGCGAAACCAAAATAAAAAAGCCCCCAAGTGGTGAACAACCACAAGGGGACCTGTCTCCTCTGTTGACGAAATGCAAGCACCATCAGTGCTCCATTCACGCCAATCCCACTTGCGAGCGGGTGAACTAGCGCTTCCCAGTTCCCTTGCCAACCGATAACAATGGTTGCAGTCATGAGAACATAGGAAGCAACAGCAAGCACCCATGGAAATGGTTTCTCCTTCGCCCTCCCGTCGTAGATACCGACAGCGGTAGGAACGAAGGCGATAACCATTACCCCTTGTAGGAGCAGATTCGCCACTACACCGTCCGTCATCTTCCATACAACACCTTGTCAAATTCACCGACACGGACATCGCATATCCGAATGATTGAAACTTGCATCCATTCTATTTACTACTTTCTAATTTCTACTTTCTATTCCCTCACTATCTCTGCTATCTTTTTGCCAAAATCACGCGCCGCGAGTGGGCCGTTTGCGGTAATAATAACACCGTCAGCAACCACCGGCGCATCTTCAAAAATAACACCGTATTTTTCAAAAATAGCGCCAAGCTCGCCGTCATTGTCCCATCCCGTCGCGCGCTTCCCTTTCAGAACTCCCGCTTTTGCCAAAATGCGCGGAGAGATGCAAATAGCGCCATAAGGATAATTCTCCAGTTTCTGTGCCTCTTGAAAAATGCGCGTGGTTTCTTCATTATCCAAAGATTTCAAAGCGCCGGAACCCCCAATAGCAAAGACGCCATCATAGTCCGATAATCGCACGCCCGCGAGAGTAATGTCAGGCATCACCTCTCCATTTTTATGAGAAAGCGCAGACAGCGCAAGCGGGGCTCCCGTAACCACCACAATCCCCTCCGCTTCAAGCTCTGTGCGCGTATCAAAATATTCTTTTACTTGAAATCCTTCTTGCGCGATAATCAATAAAATTCTTTTCATAATTGAGCGTATTATTGACTATTAACTAATTACTATTGACTGTTCCATTCTCCCCATACTTCGGCGTATCCAAAACCCCTGTCTCCATTTGAATATCCGCGCCGTGGGACTCCTGCGTCACGGCAATAATTCCCTGCTTCACCAGCTCAAGCATTGCGAGAAAGCTCACCATAATATTTATCTTTTCTTCCTTGCCCACGCCGGCAAATTCGCGAAACCCCATTTTGAGATTTTTTGTGATTCGTTTGGTCAATCGTTCCATCATCTTTTCGAGAGAGATGACTTTCTTAACCACGACTTTAGGAAGGGCTATCTTTTTAGGAAAGCGAAGGACCACATCGCGAAGTGACGCGAGAACGCTCGGTTGTGTAATCTCTGCGCTTGGGGCAAACACGATCTCACGCATACGCGTTTGGCTTTTTGGAAAAATAATATTTTTCCCAAACATATTTCTTATATGCGCGGAGAGTTCGCGAATACGCTGGTATTCTTTGAGGCGCGCCTCAAGCTCGTGAATATCTTGCGTCTCCTCGGCAGTGAGCGAAAGCGTAGGGAGAAGCGATTTTGATTTGATGAGGATAAGGGTTGACGCGACAATGAGAAAATTTGAGACAAAGTCTACCGGCAGTTTCTCATATTGTTTCAAATGGTTGATATAATCATCCGCAACCTGCGCGAGTGAAATCTCATTGATAAAAAGCTTGCGTTTTTCCACAAGGTCAAGCAAAAGCTCGAGTGGGCCTTCAAATTGCTCTAGTTTTATATTGTAGTCGTGGGACATCTTGTTACATAATTATATACCATCATACTTTTCTGCACGATAAGTAGAAAAACAAGCGCCGTACCTTTTGGTCGCGCGCTTGTCATTTACTTATCTAACTTTACAGAAGTACATCCCGCTGAAATTGAATCTCAAAATATTCTCTGCTCCATCGGGAAGTTCCTTTGCTATGGTCACTTTCTGAGAGTGACCCACAATTGGACGCAATAATTCAAGGGTATTTGAAACTTCTTTAACACGGAATGGTCCCGGACCATATACTTTAGTAAAATCCGCATAATATTTATTTAGCGGATCTATGAGATCTCCGACCTTAAACAAACTTTGAAATTGTCCCATCACGCCTCCTTTATTGTCTTGATATTTTGTTATCAACAATAGAGTTTCCTCATTCAATGAAAACTGAACTAACCTATAACATAGCATATATTAATATGTGAAATTTATCAACTTATCAATTATTTCTTCGATTTCACAACCGCAACCCCAAGCTCCTGCAACTGCTCTGCACTCACCTCTCCCGGCGCGTCCATCATTAGGTCGCGACCTTCGCCGGTCTTTGGGAATGCGATCACTTCGCGGATGTTTGGCTCACCCATAAGAAGCGTGATGAAGCGATCAAGCCCCCACGCAATACCGCCGTGCGGTGGCGCGCCGTATGAGAATGCATCAAGGATATGCCCAAAATCTTTTTTAATATTTTCCTCAGTGTGTCCCATAATTTCAAGCACCTTAATAAGCGCCTCAGAACGATGATTGCGGATACTTCCTCCGCCGATTTCAAATCCATTGAGCGCAATATCGTACTGCGTCGCTAAAATATTGCTAATGTCTTTCCTTTCCATAAGAGATTTCATAAACTCTTCTTTTGGCGCAGAAAATGGATTATGGGTAAATGTCCACCCCCCTTCTTTATCCTTTTCAAAAAATGGAAAATCAATAATCCAACAAAAAGCGAGAAGGTTCGGGTCATTTTTGTTTTTTCTCAAATCAGGGTGGTCGTTGCCATATCTTTCCATTGCTTCTTTGTAGGTAAGGCGCGGAAAAGGAATGGTTTGTATTTTTTTCTCGGGAGCAAGCGTCCCCACGATCTCAATCAGAAGTTTTTCATTGAGCGTCATAATCTCTTCCTGTGACGCAAAAGACATCTCCATATCAAGCTGAGTGAATTCCGGCTGGCGATCGCCACGCGTGTCCTCATCGCGCATACAGCGCGCTATTTGAAAATACTTTTCCATTCCCCCCACCATCAAGAGTTGTTTGTACTGCTGGGGTGATTGAGGGAGAGCGTAAAATTTGCCCTGTTCAATGCGGGAAGGCACGATATAATCCCGCGCGCCCTCGGGGGTGGATTTCGTAAGGATAGGAGTCTCTATTTCTATAAATCCTTGTTTGGAAAGAAAATTACGAATAAAGAGTGTTATTTGGTGACGCATCCGCATATTGCGCTGGAGGCGAGGGCGACGCAAGTCAAGATAGCGATATTTGAGGCGTGTTTCCTCCCCTATTTCATGCCCATCGCTCGTCACATCCATCGGTGGTGTCTCTGCTTTATTCAACACTTCAATATTCAAAACTTCAAGCTCAATATCGCCGTTAAAAACATCGGGCTTGATATTTTTCTCGGGACGCTTGTTCACTTGCGCTTTGACCTCGACAACCCATTCTGGGCGCACAATCTGCGCGACCTCAAGCGCTTCCGTATGATTAGGAAGCACCACCGCTTGCGCCTTGCCACTTGCGTCTCGGAGATCAAGAAAAACCATTTTCCCTTGATCACGACGAACATCCACCCATCCTAGAGTGGTCACTTCCTCTCCGATATGCTTCTGTAAGTCTTTGATGTATGTTCGTTCCATAGTCATTAATTTTAAGTTTTAAATTCTAAATTTTAAATGAAATCTAAATTACTGAATAGAAGTTACCAAGGGCGGGTCTTAATGCATCACTCCCCAAGACCCGCCCTTGGTAACTCTCTTAGTGGTAAAGTTTACTGTCTATCTCCTTAAGAGCATCTGCGTGTGTTTCTTCGTCCACAAGGCGCTCAATGAAATTATATTCCGGATCATTCATAAGCTCATCAAATCGTCTTCCGTTCGCATCAATCCACACACCGGCAACATCATCCCCGCCCGCTTTTTGAATGAGTTCAATCTGCGCCTTTTGTTTTATTTCAAAAAAATATTGCTGAGGATTGATCCTTTTCTCAACTCTATTTATAACTTTTTCTAAAAATCCCATATTTTTTAATTTAATGTTAAGCCAGTTTTAACGCGCACCTCCTCCATTTTCTTTTGCGCTTTTGCGCGCGCAACCACTCCCCCCTCGTGGAGAATTTTCAAAACCAATTCGGGGTTGCGTGCAATTTCCTCGCGTCGTTCGCGCATCGGCGCAATGAACGCGCGCATATTCTCATACAAAATATCTTTTGATTCTTTGTAACCGAGCCCCCCTTCTAAATAACGCTTGCGTACCTCGGGTAAATTTTTCGCATTGAGGAGTTCGTGGAAAGCGAACACTTTGCAGGTTGCGGTATCTTTTGGCTCATCCACACCCTTTGAGTCAGTGGGAATACCCATTATCGCCTTGCGTATTTCCTCGTCACTTCCAAAAAGAGGAATGACATTGCCATAGCTCTTGCTCATCTTTCTGCCATCGGTACCCATCACCATCTTTACCTCATCGAGAATCATCGGCTCGGGAATTTTGAAAGTCTCGCCAAAAGTATGATTAAATTTCTTTGCCGTATCGCGCGCAATCTCAATATGCTGTTTTTGGTCGAGCCCCACGGGAATCACATCCGCGCCATAGATGAGAATATCCGCCGCCATCAAAATAGGATAATCAAAAAGTCCGACATTCACTTCTTTATTTTTTGCCTCAGCGTCCTTGAACGCATGCGCGCGGGAAAGGTACGGCATGGTCGTAAGCGTATTAAAAATCCACGCAAGCTCAGTAACCTCGGGAACATCGGATTGGAGAAAGAGCGTTGTCTTTTTGGGGTCAAGACCGATAGCGAGATAATCCATCGCCACATCAAGGGTGAGTTTTTTGAGGAGGGTGCCGTCCGACACGCTGGTCAGCGCATGGTAATTAGCAATAAAGATAAAGGGATTATATTCATCCTGAAAATCCACAAATTGACGCATTGCGCCAAAATAATTACCAATATGCACTGTCCCTGTCGGCTTTACCGCCGAGAGTAATGTTTTCTTCATTCCCGTATATTACCAGAAAAAGGTGGGGGGGCAAAATGAATTACTAATTTTACTTAATAGTTGGGGCACCAAGTGGAAAGACTTTTTATTTATGATTTTTCTTTATTTTATACCCTGGTTGCCCCCCCGATGGAGTTTTGATTATCTTATTCCACAGAAATAGATCTGCCCCAGTATTGGGGGCAAGTTCTTTGGCAAGACGCTCTTGATCTGTGGTCTTATCTTCTTGAAGCAAGGCATATAGTCTCATCTCAGACATACGACCAGGATTCTTTCTGTTCTCTAAGACTTTATCTTTTTCATATTTATCAATAAACCTCCTTTCGCATTCTTCGTAATTACTACTACATAGTTCTTCTTTATCTTTTGCAGGACATTCATCCGGGCAATCTTCATTACTCTCCTCCCAAGAATAGAATGCTCTATTCGCTTCACTTTTGAATACAACCTGAGGATCGATGGAACGGATGAATTTTTTAAACTTCTCTTCACTAAATTCAAACTTAA
>JACQCY010000046.1 GCA_016201355.1 Candidatus Yonathbacteria bacterium
AAGTCCCGGCACCACCTGATTTCAATAATGCTTCGCTCGCGGATCGAAAAAGGCTTGCCGCCCTTATGGTTTTTCTTATTGCTCATACTTGAATAGTTTAATGACTAAATCAAGTGTTGCAATTAATTCTGGAACTTATGATTGGGAAATTTGACATCATTTTAAGATATGATACACTATGAAAGTCAATGTCCGTCCCAAAGCCGGGCATTTTTTTTAGAAAAATTAAAATCAATTATATGTTAGATTTAAAAACAATGAAGTCCGCCCTCGAGCAACTCGAGTCTGAGCGCGGTATTCCTCGCGAAAAAATTATTGAGGCGATAGCGCAAGCGCTTGCCGCGGCGTATAAAAAAGACTACGGTAAAAAGGGCCAGATTGTTCGCGCGCATTTTGACCAAAATACGGGAGTCGCAGAATTTACTCAGATAAAGATTGTGGTGAAAGAACAAGATGTTCGTATGCCTGATGATACCGATGATGATGTTGCGGAAAAGGAGGAGCGTTTGAATAAAGGATTGAAAGAAGACGAAAAAGTAGTCATTCGTCGTTTTAATCCCGAGCACGATATTCTCCTTGAAGATGCTCATCGTATTAAAAGAGACGCCGTCCCCGGTGACGAAATAATGTTCCCTCTCGAGGTGCATGACGACTATGGGCGTATTGCGGCGCAAACTGCAAAGCAGGTAATCATTCAGCGTATTCGCGAAGCAGAAAAAGTATCGGTTATCTCTGAATACGGAGGGAGAATCGGTGAAATTGTGCAAGGGACTGTTCAGCGAATAGAGCGAGGCGCTATCTTTGTTGATTTGGGGAAAGCGACAGGAATCCTCACTCGAGAAGATCAAATCCCGGGAGAATATTACAAACAAGGGGAACGCGTGCGCGCATATCTTTATAAAGTTGAAGAAACTCCGCGCGGTATCGATGTGCTCCTTTCGCGCGCTCACCCAAAGATGGTTGAGGAGCTTTTCAAACAGGAAGTTCCTGAGATTGTCACCGGTACGGTTGAAATAAAGGCCGTCGCTCGTGAAGCCGGCTCTCGCTCAAAAGTTGCCGTCGCCTCTCGTGATGAACATATTGATCCTATTGGCTCGTGTGTGGGACAGCGCGGGGTACGCGTATCCACCGTAATGAGTGAAATTGGAGGAGAAAAAATAGACCTTATCTTGTGGTCTGAAAATGTTGAGAAATTTATTGAAGACGCTCTTTCTCCTGCAACGGTTCAATCAGTGGCGTTGAACAATGAAACTCATCAAGCGATCGTTACCGTGGCTCCTGACCAGCAATCCCTTGCTATTGGGAGAGGTGGACAAAATGTGCGTCTTGCGGCGAAGCTTACGGGGTGGAAAATAGATATTGGTGGTGAAGCGCTTGCTGAAACCAATGAAAAAGGCGGGGCTACCTCAACAGAAGAAGCTCCAAAAGAAACGACCGAGACAAGTGTGGAATAAACTTATCAACCTTATCAACCTTCTTAACCTTATCAAACTATTATGAATCTTTGGCACGACATTTCGCTGGGAAAGAATGCTCCTCAAGAAATAAATGTGATTGTTGAAATCAATAAAGGATCTAAAAACAAGTACGAGATCAATAAAGATACGGGGCTCATTGCTCTCGACCGCGTGCTTCACACCGCGCAAGACTACCCTTTTGATTATGGTTTTGTTCCTCACACATTATGGGATGACGGAGATGCTCTTGATGTGGTGCTTCTCACCACCTATCCTATTACTCCGGGAATCCTTGTTGCTTCGCGTCCTATCGCGCTCATCCGAATGACCGATTCGGGAGATTCTGACGACAAGGTTATTGCGGTTCCCATTAAAGACCCTCGCTGGGATGATGTTAAGGATTTATCGGATATTAACAAACATACCTTGAAAGAAATAGATCATTTTTTTATGACCTATAAACAAATTCAAAAGAAAGAAGTTCATATTGCAGGGTTTGAGGGAGTGGAAAAAGCTCATCAAGCAGTGGAGCGTAGCATTAAACTCTATAATGAGAAATTTGGCGCGTAGATTTGATTTAATTTGAAGAATTGGTATAATAGAACGATGAACGAACAGGAAAGAGAAACAAGCCAATCACACAAAGAACCGTATCAAGGAGAAGTATCTTCAACGGGGTCGCTTATTAGTATTATGATTATTATAGGAGTTATTATTGTTGGTGGGGCGTATTATCTTTTTCTGAAATAGAATTGATACAAAAAAAATACAATAAAAAACCAAGGCCTTGCCTTGGTTTTTTATTGTATTTTTTTTGTATCAATTCACTTCCAATTCTGCGCCTTTGGTTCTAAAGATGATTGTTCCTTGTTCGGCGGTGCTCCGAAAAGGAATAGCGAGTTCGCTCAAAAGAGTAAGGACTTCTTTGTGGGGATGTCCATATTTATTATTCTTCCCTGCCGATATGATTGCATATTCTGGGTCAACCGCAGAGAGAAAAATCTTTGAGCTTGAAGTGCGCGACCCGTGGTGGCCGAGCTTGAGAACGGTAGAATGAAGAGTCCCGCCTTTTTTATTGACAAGGTATCGTTCAATCTCTTGTGGCGAATCTCCCGTAAAAAGAAATGATTTCTTTCCATAGAAAAGACGCGCAACAATAGAGCTAGTATTTGTTTCCCACCCCCTTGCGTTTCGGTCGGGGAAAAGAATTTCCAGCACAATATCATTATCGAGAATAATGCGTTCTCCCGCGCGCGCAAGAATTCGTCGCGGATGTTTATTCAGAATTGATTTTTCAAATGCTTTGTACGCGCTTGTTCCAGAAGTGTTCTCTGTGGTGATAACACCGTCAACATTTAGTCTGTTCATAACATCAGAAAATCCCCCAATATGATCTTGGTCAGGATGTGTCGCAAGGATGAGATCAAGCGTACGATCGTAAAACGGCATTATTTGCCCGAGCGCGCGAAGAACTTGCGCGCCACTTCCTCCGTCAATTAAAATTTGATTTCCGTGCGGAGTCTCGATATAGATTGCGTCCCCTTGTCCGACATCAAGGAAAGCAACCAAGAGTTCTCCTTGTCTGTCTGCGCGCGCGACGATTGCCCAGATGAAGATATTTATGACGAGGAAAATACCAAGGGTCGCCCACTGCGCGTGTTTTTTAGAAAAAGATGTTTTAGTTTTTTCTATCATAAGCGTCACTATCTCTATTATACTTTTTTATTGCTGTTTAAGTGAGAGGACCTTTTGATAATGAAAAACAGAAACACATATGATGGTACGAGGAGCCATAGGGGAAATGGCATCCCCGAAAGATAGGCAAACGGAATCTTTGCAAACAAGAGGATAACCGCAATAATGTACGCAAGGAGGATATATGATAAAAAAGCTATGGCAGGGCCAATGAGAGGAATCCAAGAAAAAGTCGCGACAAGAGATACCATAAACATTGCGAGAGGGATAACAGGAAGTATGAAAATGTTTGTAATAACCCCAACGAGAGAGATGCTCCCCATTTGATAGAGAATGAGCGGGAGGACAAATAATTGAGTTGACACGGTGGATACTAATATCTCTCGCAAGGTCGCGTTTTTTACCCACAAAAAATATTTATCAACAACGGGGACGAGCGTAATGATGGCGAGTGTTGCCATAAAGCTAAGTTGAAAAGACATATCGTGGAGCAGGAGAGACGGGTTTACGGCGACCATAATAATTCCCGCGACACAAAGCGCTCGGAGAGAATTATGTTCGCGTCCCGTTGCGCGCGCAAGTATTACGACGAGTACCATAATCGTTGCTCTGACTACGGTCGCTCCCCCGCCTACCATTAACGCAAAAAGAAACACCGAGATAATGCTTATAATGATTTGGACAATGGTCGGCATAAACGAAATCATACGCGCAACAACAGATGCCACGATAGCAATGTTGTACCCCGAGAGTACGATAATATGGGAAACACCCGTTTCACGAAATTTTTGAAGAAGCTCTGCGCCGAGAGATTGTTTAACTCCCAAGAGAATTCCTCCCGCGAGCGCGGCTTCCGGCTCTGGGATAGCGCGCGTGATATTTATCATAAGAAAATTTTTTAAGGTAAAAAGTTTTTCATACAGAACATTTCCTCTATGGTGTTCGATGAGGGAGGTTTTTGGGAAATACATCTGATAGTAGATGTCATCTTTCGCAAGGTATGCGCGGTAATCAAAAGAGGGTGAACCATCATCATTTTTAAAATTTTCTGGCACCCGCAGTTTTCCGATGAGTTCCACTTTGTCCCCGTAAGAAAAAGAATCATATGGTGATATGCGCACTAAAATGAGAGATGTTTTCTTGAGTGTTTTCCACGAATTATCGTAAAGGACATCCTGCGCCTCAAGGACAATATTTATGTAATTCTCTCGGACATCGGGCTCCTCAACGACTAATCCGCGGATATGCGTAATGTTAGACAAGAGAAAACCAAGCGGATGAATGTTCTGCCTCATTATCAAAACATCTACACGCATAATACCAAGCGCGCATCCAAAAAGGATCAATGAAACCAAAAAACTTTTCTGTATTGCAAAGATATGCCTCTGTGAAAAAAATATAATGATTGATATCACCGTGAGCAGTATTGCGAAAGAGATGCCAACTTTGGCAACACTCTCAAAAGCGACTCCCCCGATGAAACTTATGATGAAACTATAAAAATATTGAGTGTTCATTTTCTTTATTCTACCGCTCGTTGAGAAACCCCACTATCCTTGTGAGGAGTGTTTAGTCACGCAGAAGGTAAAAAAAAAGACGGTAGTGGTCTACACTGCCCACAAAGGAGATACCCTTCAGGGTGTCTTAGAGGAAATCAGTAAAGATGGGTGGAGTTGTTCCACCATCGGAGACTGGTATAGGTATTATACCGAGTTTCCTTTTACAAAAGGGGAAATGATTTCTACTCCCGGGACCATTCATTATGATGAAAATTATAAAGAGTGGACTCCTTGTATTTATCCACTAAAGGAACATTTCATTCAGAGGATAATAAAGAGGAAGAAGTCCATTATCGCCGAAGTACTCTTGAAGCCAAGAGCGCCATTTGCAAAATTTCAGACCAAGAGAAATATCCTAATCTCTCGGATAGTCAAAGAACCAAAAGGGCCGTCATCGTAATGACGGCCCTTTCTTGTGTAGCTTCATAACATTAGACCTGTCGCCTAATTCTGTTTACCTATTGCTTTTCCAAAGGAACATTGTCTGACGCTCGTCATCAGCGCTCCGTGTTTTTTTGAATTTTACGTTTGGCACACCTTTTACGCGTCGTTCACACTCGACCCATGTATCGTGTTTCATACATTTTCCATTTACCAAACTTATATACGAATATGCTTTCTCTTTTGATTTTGATTTTTTTATAGCGGGAAGTTTTTGGTCGCCCGCGTGAGAAGTGAGATCAAGTGAATATTTCGAGCGACTTCCCTTAAAAAGATTCGGGCTCACTCTATCTGCAAATGTGGTGGCGATCTCATCCGCTCGTTCGTTACCGGGGATGCCACTATGCCCGGGCGTATAGTTCCATAAGATTTTTGATCCGCTCATTTGTAAATCTGCGGTAACCTCCGCGAGATTTTCCCAGAGTTCACGATTGAGCACATCTTTTTTTTGAGAGTTTACCCATCCATTTTTTTGCCATCCAAAGACCCACTTAGTGATGCCATTGATTACATACCGTGAGTCTGCGCGCATATCAATAGTGAACGCGCTCCCAAGATCTCGGACAAATTCGAGAGATTTAATTGCCGAAGTAAGCTCCATTTTGTTATTTGTCGTGTGCTTGTCTCCCTCACCTATTTCGGTGACCATTTCTTTTGTGGCAATGATGGCGCCCCACCCTCCGGGACCCGGGTTCCCCCGCGATGAACCGTCGGTATAAATAAGAATATTAAGTAACTTCATCTTTCTATTTTACTCTTTATTATATTACTTGCCCAGCATGGTGTAATTTTAAATTTCAAATTATAAATTTTAAATCAATTTCAAATGTTTAAATATTTAAAAATTTAGTCATTGAGATTTCATTTAACATTTAAAATTGTTAGCTACTTCCACAATACGCAATCTCAGTTCGCGACTATTGCGAAAGGTATTCAGCTCCATTGTCGCCATAAGATCGACAGTTTTTCCCGTCGCGAAATTTTTATATTTTTCATCTTCTGCAAAAAACAGGATTGCTTTCACTGGCGAGCCTTCGAAAGAAAGTTCTAGATGTGTTTTTTCTTTACCGAAATAACGAACATTTGAGAGTTTCACTCTTTCAAAAAGAAACACCGGTTTTGCATTGCCCATACCAAACGGAGCAAATTTTTCTATTTGTCTCCAGTTTGACCAAGTCACTTCATTAAGCGAAAGAATTGCATCCACCGAAATTTCTGCGCTCTCTTTTTCTCTTCGCACTATTTGATATGCTTTCACAAGTTTATCTTCCAGTGTGTGTATCGCATCATTTGAAACAGAAAAACCTCCTGCTTCATTATGCCCGCCCGTATTCACAAAAACGCCTTCTTTTACCTTTGCCATAAGCTCTACAACACTCACGGTTCCATCAGAGCGACAGGATCCCTTGATACATCCATCTTCTGTTCTCCCCCACACAAAAGTAGTGCGTTCGTAGGATTCTGATAAATTTTCCGCAACCAATCCCACCAGTCCCGGCTTCCATAGAGGGTTGCCGATGACGATAATCTCTCGCAAAAGGTTGTCCTCTCGGCGCGCATCAAGATGTTTTTTTGCTTCTCTGACCATACTTGCAACGAGTCCCTTTCGCGTATTGTTTAAATGAATGAGTTTGTCTGCGTAGGTATCTGCTCGAGCGCGTGTTTCTGAGGATAAAAGCAAGAATGCATCCATCGGATTACCAATGCGGCTTGCTGCGTTAATGCGTGGCCCAATCATAAAACCGATATCGTCTTCCGTGATATTTTTCTGCGCCATATTCATTTTTTGAAAAAGAGCGAGGAGTCCTGGTCTGCGAGACTTTTGTATAACTATAAGTCCGTATTGCGCGAGAACTCGATTTTCATTTTGAAGGGGAACCATATCCGCAATCGTAGAGAGTCCCACCATATCGAGAAGCCATTTCTCCCACCCTGCTGGAATATTCCATAACTCTCTTCTTTCAGCGAGGAGCGCGCAAACGAGTTTCCACACTACTCCCGCTCCGCAGAGCATTTTGTCGTGAGAGGTGTCCTCTTTCTGTTTTGAATTTAAAATTGCATAGGCATCAGGAAGCGCGTCCTCGGGAATATGGTGGTCCGTAATGATAACATCGATACCAAGAGCGTTTGCGCGCGCCACTTCGTCGATATCCGTAATCCCACAATCGATGGTGATAAGGAGTGTCGCTCCGCGCTCTGCGAGAGCCTCAATCGCTTTTGTATTGAGTCCATACCCTTCACTGTTCCGATTGGGTATATGCACTTCAAAATTTTCGTATTTGATTTTTTTAAGAAAATCACTAAAGATAACTGCGCCCGGAATACCGTCGCAGTCGTAGTCGGCAAAGAGAGCAATATGCTCGCCTGTGTCAATGGCGCGCAAGATTCGCTCCACCGCTTTTTGCATATTCAATATTTCAAACGGGTCACGCACATCACGCTCAAAATCAGGGGACAAAAAATGGTCCGCATCTTTCGCGCTCATAATCCCGCGTTTTTTGAGAAGTGTCTGTGTAAGGTATGGGTAGTGGGATAAGCCAGATGACATTTTGGTATTCTATCACAAACGGGGACGCGGGCATTTTAAAATTTCTTGCAAGGTCGGGCCTTGGGAATTTACATTTAAGACCCGACCTTAATCCCCGAGAAATTTTAAAATGCCCGCGTCCCCGTGTATACTATCCATATATGACCCCCTGTCTCTTCTGCAAAATTATCGCCGGTGAAATCCCCGCGCAAAAAGTATATGAGGATGAATACACACTCGCTTTTTTAGACATTCATCCGGTAAATATCGGACACACCCTCGTCGTGCCAAAAACGCATTATGTAAACCTCTACGAAACCCCCGATGAAACTTTGTCACGGATAATGACTGTCGTAAAAAAACTTTCTGTTGCTGTAAAGACCGCAATGAATGCCGACGGCATCAATATTGAAATGAACAATGACCCTGTCGCTGGGCAAATTATTTTCCACTCCCACATCCACATCGTCCCCCGCTTTTCAGGTGACGGGTTCAAACATTGGCACGGCGCGCGCGATTATCGCGAGGGCGAGGATGCGGAAGTGGCACAAAAGATTTCCGTCGCCTTGTAGGTTACGAACTGCTTGACACCTCTTGCTTAAAATGTAAGAGGTGTCTCTGGATTCTCCTCGCCATGTCATCGCGGTCTTTATCCTGGATACCCAATGTGCCCACCATCATGTTTACAAAAAACTTCATATCACCTTTAACTCTTTTTACTTCTTCAACCCCAACTTTATTGATAAGATCTTTTACTATTTCTTCGGCATTATATTCTTTCTGTTTTTCTTCCTCCGTCATCATATCCTCTGGCTGGACTTGGTATGGTTGTTCAATTTTTGATTCTATATTTTTGGGTAAGTAACGCTTATCTCTAATAATTACCCCTATTGTACCCCTCCCCCTCGCTTCCCCTGTCAACTTATGTATGCTCCATGAGCTATCTCCCCCTCATCCGCTCTCTGCTCACTTTACTGACTATGTATACGATACTATAGTATCGTATACATAGTCACTGGGAAGATAGATATGATGCTGTGCTTACTTTCTCTTTGCGCACTTTTTCACTGCTTCAATTCCTACAAGCTTGCCATCCACGAGGTAGTCTAATGTTGCGCCTCCTCCTGTTGAAATAAAAGAAATTTTATTTTTTATTTTAAGTTTTTCTACGATGACCGCAGTATCGCCCCCTCCGATAAGAGAGGTTGCTTTGGTTTTTGTAATTGCATTGAGGAGCTCAATCGTCCCTTTATCAAAACCGCCTTCGTAGTATCCGAGAGGACCGTTCCAGAGGATGAGTTTTACTTTCTTAAGTATCAGCGCGAGGAGCTTAATGGTTTCGGGTCCGATATCCACGATACTGTCCTCGCTCGTGAGCGCTCCAATCTCTTTTACGATGCCTTTTTTATGTGTAGCGTTGGTTACGATGACATCTTTTGGCAAGATAATTTTTCCCTTTTTTAAGAGTGGAGTGAGCTTGAAATCATAGGTGTCAACAAAAGATTTTCCCGTAACAAATCCCCTATCGCGAAAGAAGTCATTGGCAAGAACGCCACCGATAAAGATATGGTCAGCGCTCTTCATAAATTTTTTAAGGAGAGGCATCTTTGTTTCAAATTTTGCTCCCCCGAGAATAAAGAGAAATGGGTGTTTAGGGCTGAGTGCAAGAGAAAGATTTTTTAATTCATCTTCAATAAGGAAACCAATATAGCTCGGCAGATATTTTGTAATCCCCACCGTTGATGCATGCGCGCGGTGCGAGACCGCGAATGCGTCGTTGATGTAAATATCTCCAAACGATGCAAGGTATTTTGCAAAAACAGAATCATTTGATGTTTCTCTTTCGTCAAGACGCAAATTCTCAAATACCACCACTCCCCCCTCGGGCAATCTATCTACCACTTTTCGCGCATTTTCTTTTCTAAAATCAGGAACAAAGCCAACTTTTATTTTCCTATTAAGATAATTTACAACGGGCTTGAGAGAAGACGAAGCATCTTTTCCAATATGAGAGATAATAATAACCCGCGCTTTTTTCTTGACGAGGTATTCTATCGTGGGAAGCGCTCGGTCAATACGCATTGTTTCGCTGATTTTTCCATTATTCAGGGGAACATTGAAGTCGAGGCGGAGGATAATTTTTTTCCCTTTGATGTTTTTGATTTCTTTTATTGACGGGATGCGAGTATTCATAAATAATGCTATTTGATATTTTCTGCGCTCTTTAAGATTTCACTAAAAACTATGGGGTTAAGACTCGCGCGCCCGACGAGAAGCCCGTCTATCTGGGAGTTACAAAGAAATTCTTGAGCATTCTTTCCATTGACGGAACCTCCATATAAAATACGAACATTGTCCGCGTTTTTTTTGTAAAGACTCGTAAGTGTTTTTTTAATGAGAATGGAAACCTCCAGTGCATCCTCTGCCGAGGCGGCGCGTAATGCGTTTTTACCTATTGCCCAGATTGGTTCGTAGGCAATGATGATTTTTGGCAGATCTTTTCTGGATACTGCCCGAAGAGCAATCCTTATTTGATTATCAATATGTTTTAAATAATGACCATCCCTGTCTCGCTCGCTTTCTCCCACACAGAGGATGACCGCAAGCCCGGCCTTTAATGCAGCGCTCACTTTTTTATTTACCATTTCGTCAGTTTCTCCAAGGGCTCGTCTTTCAGAATGTCCAATGATAACAGAGGAGATGCCAAGCGAAGATATTTGAGCAGGAGACACTTCTCCCGTATACGCGCCTTCGTTCTCATACCAAGTATTCTGGACACCAAGCCCTACACGGCGCCCTGTTATAAATTTTTTAAGATCACCAATATAGATAAAGGGAGGACAGATGATTGTTTGTACATTACGAAGAACACTTGCTCCTTTCTTGATTTTTGTAAACTTATCACGAGCTTCTTCGATACTCGCTGGGTACATTTTCCAGTTACCGATGATGAGTTTTTTTGATTTCATAAATTAAGTGTAGCACAAAAAAGGGTGTGAAAAAACAAAAAAATAAGTTACCAAGGGCACCCCTTGGTTGGAGAGTGGCGCATTAAGGGGTGCCCTTGGTAACTTATTTTTTTGTTTTTTCACTATTGTCCCTCTTTCCAG
>JACQCY010000047.1 GCA_016201355.1 Candidatus Yonathbacteria bacterium
TCATATCTATCATTCCTTCATTTGACCCCGTTTCAATCACCACATCAATTTCGCTCGTGCGCCCCTCACGAATAAGGCTCGACACGGCCGTATTGTTGATAAGGAGTTCGTATGCGGGAATAAGTCCGCCCGATATACGCGGGATAAGGCGCTGAGAGAACACGCCAAGGAGACTCCCTGCAAGCTGGGTGCGAATCTGCGCTTGTTGGTCGTGGGGAAACGAGTCAATGATGCGGTTGATCGTTTGAGAAGCGTTGTTGGTATGGAGGGTTGAAAGCACGAGATGCCCCGTCTCCGCCGCGGTCACCGCGGCGGACATCGTTTCCAAATCGCGCATTTCACCAATCATAATAATATCCACATCTTGCCGAAATGCCGACTGAAGTCCTGTCTTAAAACTTTGGGTATCTATACCCGCTTCGCGTTGGTCGATAATGGATTTCCCCGGAGCAAATAAATGTTCAATGGGATCCTCGATGGTCACGATATGTTCGGCCCGTTCGCGGTTCATCAGTTCTATCATTGCCGCAAGTGTGGTTGACTTCCCTTGTCCGACAGGCCCCACGACGAGGAAAAACCCTTGTTTCTTTCTTGAGAACATTTCAAGAATAGGGGGCAAGTTGAGCTCCTCTATTGTTTTGATTTGCGAAGGAATCGAGCGGAGCGCAATACCTACCGCGTTCTTTTGGAAAAAGGCATTGCCACGAAAACGCGCTTTGCTATAAAAGTTGTAAGAGAAATCAATCTCTTTGTTCGCAAAAAATTGTTCTTTGAAATCAGGACTGAGGAGCTCGCTCATAAATCCCATTGTGTCCTCTGCGGTCAAGGCGCGACTATTCATAAGGGGGATTAAATTGCCCGAAACACGAAATGTGGGGTACCGTCCTTCTGAAAAATGAATATCGGAAACACCCTCAGAAAGAGCCTTGGTGATCAAGTCTTCAAGCTCTTCTTTGTAATTATGGGCAGACATAAAATAGGAATTTTAAATTTCAAATTTTAAATCTCAAAACAAAAGCGGTACTAACCCTTGTATTATCTTGAAATTAAACATTGTGGATTTTACTTCTCAAACGACTCCCCGCCTTGTAAAACTAACAGGACTTTTTCAACAACTTCAGAGGGAGTCGCTGACGCTTTGACCACATATCCATTCGCCCCTAATTCGCGACCTTTTTTAATATCGGCAGGCTGTCCAAGGTTGGAAAGAATAATAACCTTTGCCTCAGGCGCCAACTTCTCGCTTTTAATGACATTCAAAAGGTCAAAGCCATCCATAATTGGCATAACCACATCAAGGAGAATAATATCGGGAATAATTCCTCCCTTTAATTTATTGATCGCATCAACACCGCCAAAGGCTTGAATCACCTCAAACCCCTTTTCTTTAAATTTAAAGGTGTACATATCGAGGAGAAATTTATCATCATCAACAATAAAGACCTTTTTAATATTTTGTGTGTTTTCCATAATATATTTATTGTACCATATCTCGTTAACTCTTGTACAAAGAATTTAAAAAATGCCTAGAGCCCTCCCACCTCGCTAAACGGCACGGTCCCCTCCATACATTTAAGTATAGCATCTTCTTTCATGGTAAGCATTCCTTTTTTGCGCGCGGCTTCCCAGAGATTTTCTTCATTTGGTTCGGAAAGAATGATCTTTTGAATCTCTTTGTCCACCGAAAATATTTCAAAGACAGCGGTGCGTCCGCGCGTCCCCGTCGAACATTCAAGAGTGGGGACCGCTTCGTTCATTGGTCGTCCGAGTCCCAACTTATCTTTGTATATATTTGGCAAATCTTCAAAATCTTTTTCGACCATTACCCCGAGCGCTCCTCCTTCGTCAGAAATCGCTTTTTGACCTCCGGGACAAATAGTTTTAACAAGTCGTTGAGCGACAGAGAGAATGAGCGTAGGAGCAATAAGATACGGATCAATCCCCATATCAATAAGACGCGGAATGGCGCCGATAGAGGTATTGGTGTGAAGGGTTGAGAAGACAAGATGTCCCGTAAGCGCCGCTTGTATCGCAAGTTGCGCTGTTTCCTTGTCACGAATTTCTCCCACCATAATGATATCCGGGTCTTGACGAAGAATCGTGCGCAGTCCTGAAGCAAAGGTATAGCCAATCTCTGTCCTCACTTGAGACTGACTGACCCCCTCAATGCTGTATTCGACAGGGTCCTCAAGGGAGACAATATTTTTTACTTCTTTATTGAACTCGTTTAACATCGAGTACAGTGTTGTTGATTTCCCCGCACCCGTTGGTCCCGCAATGAGAATAATGCCGTACGGTCGCTTCAATGCCTGACCAATCTCATCAAGAGCATCCTCTCGAAGGCCTAGTCCTTTTAGTGTCTTTATCCCTTTTTGCGTATCAAGAATACGCATCACGACCTTTTCTCCGTAGTAAGCGGGGAATGTTGATACGCGAAAATTAATTTTTTTTCCATCGATACGCGCGCTAAACCTTCCATCTTGAGGTTTTCTTTTTTCGTCAAGCTTCAAATTCGCAAGGATCTTTATGCGCGCCACCACTGAATTATGCACATCGACAGGAAGAATAAGACTCGTAAAGAGCTCCCCGTCAACACGAAAACGCACGCGAATCTTTTCTCCCGTGTGTTCAATATGCACATCAGAAGCCCCTCCTTCGGTCGCATGCCTCAAAATAACGGCGGTGATCTTTGCCACCGGAGCATCCTCAATGACGCGCGCCTCTTTTTCTCCTTTTTTTTCTTCCGTCACTTCTCCCTCCTGAGGAGTACCTGTTTTTTCTTTTGCAATGTCGCCAATATCTACTTCAAGCTCGGAGAGCGCTTTGGTCACTTCGTTCTTGAGTCCGCGGTAGCTTTCGATGACCGACAAAAAATCTTCTCCTGAAATAAGGAATATTTTGAATGGCATCCCGAGCTTGGTTGCAATAAATTGAAGCGCATCGCGCGCTTCGATGTTTTCAGGGTCGGTAATCCCAATTTCAAGAATTCCATTTACCACACCAAGGGGCACAAAATTATAATAGGAAACGGAATCCTCGGGAATATATTTCAAGACTTCGGAAGGAATTCCTTTCCCTTTGAGGTCGCGCGTGGGAAGATGGTAGTATAGACCGCGACCGCGCAAAATATCTTCCTTTTTAATCCCCGCATCCAAAAGCACCTTTTCAAAAGGCTCTCCTTCCTCAATACGATGCGACAGATCGCTCTGCGTATTTTTTTTTATAATTCCATTGATTACGAATGTATCGAGGATGGACATAAGATAGGAGAAGAATTTTAAATTACAAATTTTAAATTTTAAATCAATGATTCAATTTTAAATTTTGTCATTTAGAATTCAATTAAAATTTGAAATTAAACATTTGAAATTACGAGCTTCGCGAGCGAGAACATCTATTTCCCTAATTTCGTCTTCCATTCTGTTGGAACGAATGGATTGTCGCGACCAAGAGGCTCCTCGGGAATTTCTACGGAGAAATCTTTCAATTCGCGAAATGATTGTGTGCTAAAGATTCCCACCGATGAGAGGACTGCGCTATTGAGGTCGCTCAATTCTTTAATGGTGCGCGCAAGATCGGTCCCCTCTACGATAGTCTGTTCCGTAGCTTTTGCGGTCACCTCTCCCCCGGGAGAGACGACACTTTGGTTCCTTGTAAACATCCAATATCCCACAACAAGAACACCCACCACAACAATACCTGTTCCTATGTTCATTATGAGTGTTTTTTGAGGTGTTTTCATACTATTTAGTTGATGATATTATCTCCCCACTCGGTCCACGAAGCGAATATGTTTCTATCTCCATGGTATATCGATAAGAAATCGGTCCCCCCACTCCTTTCTTACTGTCACTTTTTTGTTCTTGAGGAGAAAAAGAAAGCGCCGTGATATTGATAAGCCCGAGACTTTTCTCCAAATCATTAAAAAAGATGAGCGCTTTTTCATACGAAGCGTTAAATGAAAACTTTGCTTTTGTTGTTACATATCTCTTTTCAGAAGAAACACCGGAAGGGGTAGCAGAAGACCCTTGCAAAAAAGACGGGAGGGTTATCAATCTTCCTTCGGGAGATTCTGTTTTGGAAGACGGTTGCCCATTCTCCGTTTTTTCGACACTGATACCTTCCAATACAATGCTGTTCAAAGCTCCTATATGAGATATATTATTGACAAAACGGACATCATCAATGGTCTCAGGGAGAAAGACATTGAACTTCTCGAGATTTACGGGATCGATCTTCGAAAGCTCCAGCTCCGTCTGTCCGATGAGCGCCTTGATTTTATCCGTTCCGTTTGAAGCTTCATTAAGCGTTCCCAAGAAAGCGCGTTTTGCCTCCATACGATAGTATGCGGGTCGCACATTCAAAAGAGTGAAACCGAGAGAGATAATGATCACGATAATGTATAAAATTGGTCTAATCATAAAAAGTTAATTAGGGAACTCGTTGCTTTGTTTTCTTTCTTTGGGGTATTTACGGGAATGGTCGTAGTTGCCATCGCCCCCGCGGGAGAAAGAGGGGTCTCCATAATTGCCGATCCTCCTCCTGTCTTTATGTGCTTTTCATAAGAAAGGAGCGCTCGATCAAGGGACATTTCAAAACTAAAAGATACGCCTCCGTCTTTCGTGAGCTCTATATTGTCTATCGAAAAACCGAGAAGTTCTTTGCTCGCGCGAAAGACATCCGTCTGATACGCGAGAGAAGAATAGCTGGGAGACTCTCCTTTCAGAGACACGGCAAGCTTCCCGCCTTCGTCCTTAAAAATAAAATCTTTATACAGAATACTCTTAAGGGTATTCTGTGAAAGGAAATCAAAGATAGGAGATATGACAATATGCTTCTCTAATAGAGCACGCGCAAGATCGGCACGCGCGTTGAACACTTTCGCTTTGCCTATTTCTGGGGAGCCCTTGAGCGCGCGCTGAGCCATTTCGATCTCCCCTGTTTTCTTTTGTATATTTCTCGAAATGAAATCATCGTAAAAATAAATCCCTGTGTACGCGCCGACACTCGCCAAAAACAAAAGCACTGCGAGAAAACCGAGGACACTGCGCGGACGCGGGCGCGCAATAAATATATCCTCTTCTCCGAGAGGGCTTTTGGGGATAAATGATATTTTGGGAGAGCCTCCGTTCATAATATATGAATCAAATTAAATTATACCGCAATAAAACAGAAAATGGAATGTAAAATGCTTCAAATAATTTTTAAAAATTTGAAATTTGAAATTCTGCAAGGTATTCTATTCCCCCAATCCCCTCATTGCCGCGCCTATGGCAACAGAAAAATCCTGACCTATTTCCTTGAGTGTGGGAGTGAGAAATGCCGGCGTACTTACCCGCGCAAAGGGGTTCCCCAACAATATTTCTTTCCCCTGAAGATTTTGCTCTACAATCTTCCCCATCCCCTTGAGACGCGAACCTCCACCGACAAGAATAATCTTGGAAAGGATGGTCCCGTGCTTACTTTCATAACTGTTCGCAAAACGCGCAGCTTCATTCATAATATTAGAGGTAATGAGGTCGGCCGCCGTGGCAATATCACGACCTTCTTCTTCTCCCACCATCCCCACGCGACACTTCATCTGCTCTGCCTCATCAAAAGAAATGTTCAACGACTTTGATACAGCAAACGAAATATCTTGCCCTCCCATCGAAACCACATGCGATCCTCTCACCATCCCCTCATCAATGATGACCAATTTGGTTGATGCGGCGCCGATATCAATAATCATCAGCGAGGAGATTTCGCTTCCCGCGACAGAACGAAGGGTGCTGAATATCTCAATTTCAAAATGCGAAGGCGTGTCCGTGAGACCCAGCTCTTTTTTAATGACTTCATATTTCCTCATAACCTCTTTATGAATAGCGACGAGAATAACTTCCACCTTGCCAAGAGAGGGTGCCCCGCTATCAGCAACGGTCTTTGGCTTCACTTCTTTTTTTCTTTTCGGGATGATCCACCAATCCAAAAGAACATCGGCAAGTGGCACCGGGATGTATCTTCGCGCTTCAAGGGGGACCATCGTATCAAGCTGTCCCTTCCCCACATCGGGAAATTCGACCACGGAAAGAAGGCTCGAGCTAAAAGGTATCGCGAAAGACACATGATGAATGACTATTCCTGTCTCGCGCAAAAGGTCGCGGAGGGCTTCTGCTATTCTCTCGGGGGGCATATTAGTCGCCTGCCCCAAAGAAACTCCCGCGCGCGGACCGAGAGAAATCTCTCCATAGTTTTGGAGGACCGCTTTATCGTCGGTTTTTTTGATTTCAATGATTTTGATAGACGATGAGCCGATATCAATACCAACCACACTCCCCCTATGTCCACTTGAAAAAATTTTCTTAATCGATTCTAAAATTGAAGACATTGGATTATACCACCTTGAATTGCGAAACTCGTCGAAATGTGTGGCGAGAAAGAGTTTCACAATTCAAGGTATACTATACATTATATCATCTTTTTATAATATATATCGCCATAGAGAATACGAGTTATCCACATGAACCTCATTCTTAACTTTTTTTCCTCTGTCCTCGACGCAATCTTCCCGCAAAAATGCGTCGCGTGCAAAAAAGACGGGACACTTTTGTGCGAACAATGTCTTTGCGGTTTTCCTGTTGCTCCTCCTGCTCCACTTCCTTTCATCCATTCAGTCTTTGATTACCAACACTCGCCAACGAAAAATACTCTCTGGCGTTTCAAATATAAAAACGCGCGCGGATTTGCAAAAGTTTTTGCGGAGCGTCTCTACGAGGAGATTATTGCGGAGTTAAGCGACAACATCGACGCTGGTTCTGACGAAAAGTATCTGCTGGTACCCGTTCCGCTCCACAAAAGTCGCTTGCGTGAACGGGGATATAACCAAAGCAGTTTACTCGCGAAAGAGATTGCGAAATACGATAGGAGTGGAATGTTTGAATTCGCGCCCGATGTTCTCAAGCGTGTCCGCAAGACAAAACCGCAAGCGCGCGCCGAGAAACGGAGTGCCAGACAAGCCAATCTCCATGGCGCGTTTACATGTTCTGATTATGCGCGCGTCCACGGTCGCACTATCATTCTCATTGACGACATCACCACCACCGGGGCTACGCTCCTCGCCTCAAAAAAGGCTCTCTCCCTTGCTCGTCCGCGCAAGGTCCTCGCATTCACCATCGCGCATTAATAAACTGCGTCGCTCATAGAAAAAAAGGTATGAATATGATAAGGTGGTGTGGTTAGTTAGTAATCAATAATTCGAATTGGAGACGTGGCTGAGTGGTCGAAAGTACCTCACTGCTAACGAGGCGAGCTGTAACAGGCTCCGAGGGTTCGAATCCCTCCGTCTCCGCCAATTGGGAAAATGCAAATTTGCAGAGGTCGGCTCGTGGCGCGAGACGCGCCGCTCGCATAGGATTTGAAAGGGCTTTTTTGGCGAAAAGGAAAAGGATTTATCAATGAAGGGCAAAAGAAATTTTTTCATAAAGATTTTTTGAAAACAGGAGCTCGAAATAGTTTCTGTTTTCGTTTGGCTTGATTATTTTGGTGTTTAGTGGTAATTTCATAATTGGTACTCAAACATCAACAATAGCTCTTTAAGGAGGTGATCTGATGAAAA
>JACQCY010000045.1 GCA_016201355.1 Candidatus Yonathbacteria bacterium
ACATCGAGATGAATCCTTTGGTATTTCTAAATTTGTTGAAAATTCTCATTTTTTGGCATTGTTAGGCCGTAGAGAATTCTCATATGTATGTGAACTTATGCTGGAGAAAATGAAACAAAAAACCCCACTTTCGTGGGGCTTTTTGCAGACATTCGTTTGTTGAATCGCTAAAGGGTTTCCCCTTCGCACTCACATAAAGCAAAGATAGCAGATTGAGTAAAAAATGTCAAGGTCTTTCGCCGAGAGACTGTATTTGCTTTGTTACTTTTTGCACAGCGCGTTTGATATCTTTTGAAACATCTTTGTCTTTAAAATCTTCATTTATTTCCAAGGGTATTTTTTGCACCAAATCCACAGCCGAGAGAGCAACGACCCAACTCGTGATATCTTGTTTCGGGTATATTTCTTGCCACCAAAATATCCACGATCGGGGGTCTGTTTGATCCAAAATACAGGAGAGATCAAAATAGTCTTTGTACTCTTCTCTTCCGCATACCGCTATCAATTTCATCACGGTGATGTCTTTGATGCCGGCAAGACGAACAGAGTCAACCGTTTGCACGGGTTCAAGGAGAGCGTCGGGTCGAGATATAAATGAAACTTTTACGCTATCAATGATACACCATAAGGTATTTTTTTCTTCAAAAATAATTTCCACTTTTACCAATGGAAAAACATCCCCAATATTTTTTTTTAAAGCAAGGGTGTCAATCGGCTTGGCGGTGAAGTAGTCGAGGTCTACACTCTTTCGGTGCCCAATATGGAGCGCGAGCGCTGTTCCTCCCGCAAGATAATACCCAGCATCAAAATTTTCAAAAATACTGCGCGCGACATCCTGCATTGCGGTGGTTATAGTTTCAAAATGGAGCATCATACTAAAAGAAAGTTTTTGAGGTAGAAGTACTTTTTCCCCGAGATACTCGTCGGCTTCATTGATGCAAAAACCTGCTTTACCGCAAGAGCGCCGTACTCTTGCATTGTTTTCACAATAAGAAAGATTCCCCCGTACGAAAGCACCCTTTGAATAATGAAATCAATAGGTAAATCCTCGACATTTTCCTTGTTGATATCCCATAAAACAGCCTGAAAATCTTGCTTGTTCATTTATGTATTATATCACATTTTAATAATTTTGAATTACGAAACTCTTTCTCACCCCTGAAAATGTGTGATTTCGAGAGTTTCGTAATTCAAAGTTAGTAAGACTTTCTCGAACCGAACTTACACCGATGATTTTGTTCGCACGCGCGAAGATTTGAGATTTAATCTTTTCTCAGCACGAATGGAGATTTCTCCTTTATCCATCGTTACAAAAACGCGTCCCCCTTTGAGCATCCCCTGTGCAATCATAAAAGATGCTACCGGGGTGAGGATTTTATTCTGGATAAGGCGCTTGAGCGGACGCGCGCCGTAATGCGGATCATATCCTTTTTCTGCAAGGTATTCAAACACATCGGGAGTAACTTCGAGGGATATTTCTTTTTCCACCAGACGCTTCTTCACCATATCTACCTGAAGTCTAACGATACCCTTAATAACTTCTGGGGTAAGAATGTCGAAAAGGATAATTTCATCAAGACGATTCAAAAATTCCGGACGGAAAAAATTTTTGAGACTTTCCATCACGCGCTCCTTTGCGTCCACATAGAGAGCTTTATCACTCGCTTCCGCACCAAAACCGATAGATTGCATTTTGTCGATATGCTCAGAACCGATGTTTGAAGTAAGAATGATGACCGTATTTTTGAAATTTACCACACGACCTTTTGAATCGGTAAGATGCCCATTATCAAGAACCTGAAGAAGAATATTAAAGACTTCGGGATGCGCTTTTTCAATCTCGTCAAAAAGAAGCACGGAATACGGGCGGTGTCGTACCGTCTCCGTAAGGTTTCCACTCTCTTCGTGTCCGACATATCCGGGAGGAGACCCGATCATCTTTGACACAGAGTGTTTCTCCATATACTCCGACATATCGATGCGGATAAGAGCTCTTTCGTTATCAAACATAAACTCTGCGAGCGCTTTTGAAAGTTCGGTCTTCCCCACGCCCGTAGGGCCCAAAAAGAGAAATGAACCGATGGGACGGTTTGGGTCGGCAATCCCCGCTCGAGAACGCTTTACCGCGTCAGCAACTTTTTGAATTACTTCTTTTTGCCCCATCACGCGCTTTGCGAGATCGTCTTCTATATGCGCGAGCTTCTTTACCTCTGCTTCAAGCATCTTTGACACCGGAATCCCCGTCCAACGGGCGACGACTTCGGCGATGTCCTGCTCGGTAACTTCTTCTTTGAGAATACGGCGAGAGGATTGAAGTTTTTTTAATCGCGCGGATTTATCAATAAGCTCTTTTTCAAGCTCGGGAATTCGTCCGTAGCGAATTTCCGCGGCAAGGGCGAGATCCGCTTTCATCTCTGCCGTTTCCGCTTCAAGGCGGGAAGATTCCAACTTCTTTTTTATTTCGCGAATCTCTACAACAAACTTTTTTTCATTAGTCCACCGAAGCTCCAGCTCGTGTGTCTTTTCGCGAAGATCACTGATCTCTTTATCAATCTTTTTTGTGCGCATCTTGGCGTTTTTGCCAATGTTGCCAGAAATCCCCGATTCTTTTTTGAGCGCCTCTTTTTCTATTTCAAGACGCATAATGAGACGGTGCGCATCTTCGAGTACGGGCGGTTTATTTTCAAGCGCGATACGGAGTGCGGAAGCCGCCTCGTCGATGAGATCAACTGCTTTGTCCGGCAAAAATCTGTCCGTGATGTAGCGACTCGATAAAGTAACCGCGGAGATGATGGCGTCGTCAGTGATGTGCACCCCGTGGAAAAGGTCATACTTTTCTTTCAGTCCGCGTAAGATCGCCACCGTATCCTCAACGGATGGTTCATTGACCATAACGGGCTGAAAACGACGGGTAAGAGCGGGATCTTTTTCAATATGTTTCTGATATTCACGAAGCGTGGTTGCGCCGATAGCGCGAAGTTCCCCGCGCGCAAGAGCCGGCTTCAGCATATTGGACGCGTCCATAGATCCTTCGGCTGCCCCTGCTCCGACAATAGTATGGATCTCATCAATAAAGAGAATGATCTTGCCTTCGGCGTTTTTAATCTCTTTCATTATTTTTTTCAAGCGATCTTCAAACTCGCCACGATATTTCGTGCCGGCGATAAGCGCGCCGAGATCAAGAGAGACGAGGTCTTTCCCTTTGAGAGATTCCGGAACATCTCCTTTTGCCATACGAATGGCGAGCCCTTCGACGACCGCAGTTTTCCCTACCCCCGCTTCTCCGATGAGAATGGGAT
>JACQCY010000050.1 GCA_016201355.1 Candidatus Yonathbacteria bacterium
ACGGGGACTTGCACAAGCGGTGGATCAGGTGGCTCAATTCGATGGTAAACGAAGAACCTCACCAGGGTTAGAAATCTATAAGAAAGACCGAGGAAACTCGGTAACTCCGCAAGGACTTATAGACAGGTGATGCATGGCCGTCGTCAGTTCGTGGTTTGAACTGTCCCCTTAAGTGGGTCAACGAACGCAACCCTCGTTGTCTGTTATATTTGTCAGACGAGACTGCCCCCGCCAGAGCGCACTTCGTGCAGAATTATAAATGTAAAATTTTTAATTTTTAAATAATGTTTTAATTCTTTAATTTCAAAATTAAGAAATTAGAATTTGTTTAAAGATTTGAAATTTAAAATTTAGAATTCAACACAAGCGAAGCGCGTTGTGGTGGGGGAGGAAGGAGAGGATGACGCCAGGTCAGCATGTCCCTTTGATACCCTGGGCTGCACACTTGATACAATGGCCGTTACAACGGGTCGCGACGGGGAAACCCTGAGCCAATCCTTATAAAGACGGCCTCAGTTCGGATTGAGGGCTGAAACTCGACCTCATGAAGCTGGAATCGCTAGTAATCGCAGGTCAGCTATACTGCGGTGAATACGTTCTCAAGTCTTGTACTCACAATAAAAGCGCGCAGCAGCGCGCCAATCTAAGTGGTTTAAATCCACTCCTCTTCCTGTTCCGCACAAGGCAGGAAAGAGCGTAGCAGACGGATAGCCAAATATCGCGAGGTATTTGGTGGAGGATTCTTATGCAAAGGACAGCCTTACAAAAAACGGTGTATCGACCCGCTCGTGGGTGGTGAGGGCGGTGAAGATACATAAAAAGCCGGTAATGGATGCCTGGAACAGAATGGCGCGTAACCTGTGGAGATCTGGCGTTGATATCTCTTTTACAAAGAGATATAATTAAACTTACGCAGCGTCAGAAGTCAGCTGAATCATAGTAGGCACACACTTAAATTTTTTCTTAAAATATAAGTGTGTGGTGAAGGATTCACTCTAAAAAGCATGAGGGATATTAATCCAGATTATATTGTAGGATTGGTGGACGGTGAGGGAAGTTTCACTGTCTATGTAAAAAATATCGAAGAGCGGAAGAATATTAAGCGACGAGTAAGAGTGGAGCCAAAATTCTACCTCAAACTCATCGAGAAAGACAAACATATCTTGGATTCTCTTCAGCAATTTTTTGGTTGCGGGAGTGTATATTTTCAGAAAGATACGCGACCAAATCACCAAAATTGCTATCGGTATGAAGTCTACAGAAGAGATGATCTCAACGGCATCATCATTCCATTTTTTCAGAAAAATAAATTGAAGTTTTCTTCAAAAGGAAACGATTTCAAAATTTTTTGTAAAATTATGAGTATGATAAATACTGGAGATCATCTTAATAAGTCAGGATTAAAAAAAATGTTTGCGCGAAAGCAAACAATGCATTAGAGCTCGCGTAGTGCGGGAAATCCGCTCGCTATGTCGCCTCTTATCGTGACGGATAAGAGGGCTAGGACATTTTACTCCTAGGGGAACATCAATTCGTAGTTTAACGAAGATAATCGCCCGTCAAGCCAAGGGAGCCGAGAATACCCAAAACCCCACCTTGTGTGGGACTAAGGTAAGTTTGGTGACAAGGGCTAAGTCGTAACAAGGCACGGCTAGCGGAAGCTGGTCGTGAATCAATTCAAAATATAATGTAGTATTGCGCGCCCTCTGGGTCGCAATACACTGAATTGGTCGGTTTTTTCCGCAAGGAAATAGGATGATTGTCTTCCCATCTCAAAAAGAGACACCCTATGCAAGAAGGGTTACTTGCATCAAAGACCCAGTGTGCGTAGCACGCAGTTTGCAAAGTATAAAGTTTGTAAAGTCTGTAAAGTAAATACAAAAGGCACCTACTTTATGAACTTTATGAACTTTATGAACTTTGTAACTTGCGCGTTGCGCGCGTTGGGCGAAGAACGGAACAAAAGAAAGAATACTCGATCATATATGTGGTTGTAGCACTAAAAAACGCCTATTTATAGGCGTTTTTTAGTGCTTGACTTTTTGCGTGGATGTGCTATACTTCATGTAGAAAAAAATAAATAAGGAGGGCAAAAAATGCCCATGCAAGATTATAAACAGAACAGAAAGAACAGAGAGAAGGCTAGCAATATCCTTCTCACCGTTTCATTCTTGTTGATATTTGTACTCTTTCTCGGGATTATTCTCGAGAGAGAACTTTCCATAACGGCGAAAGTATCCACCGTTATGGAGGGTCTCGGGAGGGGAGCGAAAGTCCTCCTCCTTGAGAAGAAGGAGATCCCCATTGTGTACGCACAGTGGGGAAGTGACAGTCCTTGTCACCACGCAACACTGCGTGGTGAAATAATTCCCTGCGAGCAGGCGCTTGCGGGGGATTATGTAACGGAGTGGGTCCCGTACCCCTCCCAAAAAATAGAGAGGTGATAAACCTCTCTTCGTCACAACAGGCGGATTACTTACTAAAGTATCCGCCTTTTCTTTTTGCTGTTTTTTTGGTATATTCTGTGGGTTCTTAAAAGCGCGATTAGCTCAGGTGGTTAGAGCGCGTCACTGATAATGACGAGGTCCCAGGTTCGAGTCCTGGATCGCGCACTGTATTTAGTTTCAAAATAATGTTCTGGGTAAATTATGGCAACATTCTATATTATTGGTACGCCAATAGGTAACCTCGAGGACATCACCTTGCGCGCTTTGCGCGTGCTCAAAGAAGCCGATATTATTCTTTGTGAAGATACGCGCGTGACGAAGCGCCTTCTTTCTAAATATAATATTAATACACCGACCTTGAGCTATCACGCGCAGTCAAAACTCTCTAAGGTTGAGAAAATCTTTACGCTCCTTGAAGAAGGGAAAAATCTCGCGCTTGTTTCAGATGCGGGAACGCCGTGTATTTCGGATCCGGGCTCGCTTCTTGTCGCTCAAGTGTGTGAGCATTTTAAGGTCGGACCTTTAGGGAGCCCAAGGTCTGACCTTGGTGTATCCATCATCCCCATCCCCGGACCATCTGCGCTCGTTACGGCGCTTTCTTCGGCAGGCATTTCGGTTGCTGAATTTACTTTCCTTGGATTTTTACCTCACAAAAAAGGACGCGAAACATTATTTGAAGAGATTGCTGAGTCAAAACGCGTAATGGTTTTTTACGAATCAACGCATCGTATTCTAAAAGCGCTTGAGTCATTGGAGAAATTTTGCGGGAATACTCGCCATATTATTGTTGCGCGAGAAATCACTAAAATATATGAGGAATTTGTACGGGGCACTATTGCCGAGGTTCGCGCGCATTTTACTCAGAATCCCGATCGTATGCGGGGAGAATTTGTAGTAATAGTAGGGGGAAGCAAAATAGTAAATAGTAAAATATTTGAATAGCTATTAACTATTGAATATTTTGACTGTTCCGTGTATTCTGTTCCTATGACCAAACATACCGCAATAATTTTTTTTGGAATTTTAGTGATCATCTTTCCGGTACTGGGATTGCCTTCGTGGGTACGCACCATTCTCATCGTACTTACCGGGGCAGGTATCGTCATCCTCGCATATCTTTCGTCTGTGGTGTATTGCAGTAACTGTAAGAAACTCGTAATGATGGGTGAAGAGCAGGGAGAACAGAAACACACAGGAGACCGCGAGATAGTGGATAGGCTTTAAATTATGAATAAAAAATATAAGATTGCCCTCATTGCCAGTGTTTCAACCATAGGCATTTTTTTGATGTTCTTCATAATGTACCCTGTTTCTGGGGAAAGATATGAAAACACGATTAAAGATGCTTACGAAACGAAACCAGCAGAAGTGCCTTTTGTTGTTCCTGAAATAGCCGTAACGCATCTTGCCACTCCCGAAGCGGTAAAGGCGATCTATATGACCGCCTGCGTTGCGACAGAGCCACATTTTCGCGAGAAGCTTGTGCATATTGCCGATACAACCGAGGTGAACAGCATTGTTATTGATGTAAAAGATTTCAGCGGTACCATAGCGTTCTCCGCTACCGACCCGCTTTTGAAAGATAATAATGGTCCGGGATGTCGCGCAAAAGATCTTCGCGAGTTTATTACCGAGCTTCACGAAAAGGGAATATATGCTATTGCGCGCATCACCGTGTTTCAGGATCCCTATTATGCAAAACTTCACCCGGAGCTTGCGATCAAGCGCGCGAGCGATGGGGGGGTGTGGAAAGATAGAAAGGGATTGAGTTTCATAGATGTCAGCGCAAAGCCGTATTGGGATTATATTGTGGCGCTCGGAAAAGAGTCATACGCGATGGGTTTTGACGAGCTCAATTTTGACTACATTCGTTTTCCTTCGGATGGAAATATGAAAGATATTGATTTTTCGTGGGGCAAGGGGATGAGTAAGGCAGAGGCACTGGAGCATTTTTTTGTATACCTCCATGATGCATTCAAAGACACAGGGGCAAAAACTTCCGCAGACCTTTTTGGTATGACGACGACCAACACCAATGACTTGAACATCGGGCAGGTGCTTGAACGCACGATGCCGTATTTTGATTTTATCGCGCCCATGGTGTATCCGTCGCACTACCCGCCCAATTTTAACGGATGGAAAAATCCCAACAATCATCCTTCTGAACTCATCAAGTTTGTGATGAGCGTGGGCGCGGAACGCGCGGTGGCAACGACGACACCGGTGGCGCACTTTGGCGGAGAACGAGTAGGCACTTCAACCCCTGCTATTTATACAAAAGATTCCTACAACCGAAACAAGCTCCGCCCATGGCTTCAAGATTTTGACTATGGCGGTGATTATGGTTCCGCAGAAGTCCGCGGACAGATTCAAGCGACCTATGATTCCGGGTTGAACTCGTGGTTTCTATGGGATCCAAAGAATGTGTATACAAAGGAGGCGCTCAAAGCGGAGTAAGTTTTGTCTAGTTTTAAATTAAGATGCATAGGTTGTTCAAACTTTGCATAGGTTGGTAGAATACTTGCATAGATTAACCACTTATGATACGCTTTTCTGGTAATCACATGGAACATGATTTAATAACAATAAGGGAAGCCGCAACGGCATTAGATGTGTCTATTGATACATTGAGGCGGTGGGATGAAAGCGGGCGATTTCCTTCAGTAAGGAATACCCCTTTAGGGCATCGTTATTATTCCAAAAAAGCTGTAGAGATTTATTTGAGCGATCTGTTAAAATTGGCGATAGGATGGATTTCTGATGGAGAAGAAATTCCAACTCATTTTTATTGTAAAGATAGCTCTATTTTTCAGGTTCGTCTTTCAAAAATGCAGGACGAGCTTGGCGCGGTCAATGATGAGGAACTTAAAAAATTTTTCCCGCTTGTTGTAGCCGTTGCCGGCGAGATTGGAGATAATTCGTTCAGCCACAATCTTGGCACATGGCCGGATGTCCCGGGGATATTTTTCGGCTATGACCTGAACAAAAGACAAGTTGTGCTGGCTGATCGTGGTCAAGGAGTTTTGCAAACATTGAAACGAGTGAGACCCGAACTTTTGGACGACAAACAGGCGCTCAAGGTCGCCTTTACCGAGATCGTTTCAGGGAGGGCTCCGGAGGAAAGGGGAAATGGTTTGAAGTTTGTGAAGCGGGTTGTGACGAAAAGTTTATTGGGACTTTTCTTTCAATCGGGGAGCGCTCAGCTGGAGCTTGAGAGAGGGGTCTCGGAAGACCTGCATATCAAACAAGCACAAAAGTATTATCGAGGATGTCTTGCCTCCATTACCTTTTAATTTAAAATTAAATATGAAAATAGCTTTAAAAAAATTTGGGACCATTCTTACTTCTCGGCAATCGGGGAAGGAGGCTTTTGCCGCATTCGGACCATCTCTTCAGGGGGTTTCAAGTGGTGAAAGTATCGAGGTTGATTTTGAGGGAGTCATCACACTCGCACCTTCGTGGGGAGATGAGTTCTTGACACCGTTAGTCGAAAAGTACAATGGGAATGTTGTTTTGAAAAATACAGGGAATCCCTCGGTCGAAGCCACACTGGATATTTTAGAAGAGGTGAGCAAGACAAAATTTCGCGTTGAATAATTATTCAGGCAACCTATGGCTCCGTCCTTAACTCTTGGTTCCTCTGGGACCCGAAGAATTTGTATACGAAGGAGGCATTGAAGACTGAATAGAATATAGAATATGGAATTTGGAATTTGAATATAGAGAGGGAAGCGAGATGAGAATAAGAAGAATATTGCAGGAGATGTTTTGTAGAAATATGACACGGTGATTACTCAT